>JACQOL010000073.1 GCA_016202555.1 Chloroflexota bacterium
GACAGGATAATAAAGAAGAGGCAGAAATGAGCATCAAGATAGAGATTCCTTCCTACTGGTTGCCTTTGACCAATAATCTGGCGGTAGTGGAAGTCAGCGGCAGCACTGTTGGCGAGTGTCTAAACCACCTGGTTGAACAATTCTCTGGTATTGCTAAAATGTTGTTTGATAAAGATGGCAAATTATTCGGCGACCTTGGCATCTATGTTAATGGTGCCGATACCTACCCGCAAGGATTAGCCAAACCGGTTAAGGATGGTGACCGGCTCTACATACCATATATCATCGCCGGTGGATAGAGAAACAAAGAAAAGTAATTAAGTAAGACATTAAAACCGCCGGGCTTGCCTTTTTGACCACTTTTGTTTTTGCCCTAACCTCGCCAGCTCATCGGACGGCTGGTAGCTTGCCAGGAACTCATCCCGAAAAGTGCCGAACTTACCATTCCCTATGGCATCCCGTATGTCGTCTATTAGCTGACTAATGAAGGTCAAGTTATGGATAGTGGCCAGTCGATAGGCTAATAGTTCCCGGCAGTTAAACAGGTGATGCAGATAAGCTGCCGAGAAGGTGCGGCAGGTGTAGCAAGAGCAATCCGGGTCAACCGGTTGTTCCATCTGGCTAAAGGCAGCATTGTGAATATTTACCCGCCCCCGCCGGGTAAAGAGAGCCCCATTGCGGGCGACGCGGGTCGGCAGGACACAGTCAAACAGGTCAATTCCTCTGGCTACCCCTTCAACTATATCTTCGGGAGAGCCTACTCCCATCAGGTAGCGCGGTTTATTCTCCGGCAACATAGCTGTCGTTTCTTCAATTACAGCCATGGTTTGTTTCTTCGGTTCGCCAAGGCTCAAGCCGCCGATAGCATAGCCAGGAAAGTCCAGTGAAGTGAGGTATTCGACAGACTGGCGGCGCAGTTCCGGGAAGACTCCACCCTGCACAATAGCATATAGCGCCTGGTCATTCCGTCTCTGAGCTTTTTGGCACCTCTCCGCCCACTGGTGGGTTCTCTCTACTGCCTTTTGCACCTTTTCCCGGCTTTCCCCGGGGGCCGGGCATTCATCCAGCACCATAATGATATCGGCGCCGATTGATTCCTGGTACTGGATAGCTAGTTCAGGAGTAATCCAATGCTCACTGCCGTCAATATGGGAACGGAAGATAACCCCCTCATCACTAACCCGGCATAGCCGGGCCAGGCTGAATATTTGATAGCCGCCGCTATCGGTAAGGATGGCTCCATCCCAGGAGATAAATCTATGGAGCCCCCCCATTTTTTCAATGGC
Organism: Chloroflexota bacterium; assembly: GCA_016202555.1. Lineage (GTDB taxonomy): Bacteria > Chloroflexota > Dehalococcoidia > Dehalococcoidales > UBA2162 > JACQOL01. The sequence continues at coordinate 1,287 of JACQOL010000073.1, forward strand.
GGGAATACCGGGTCGGAGGTAGAGGTGATAGCTGTTAGCCAGTACCATAGCTATCCCGATATCTTTAACTTCATCAGGGGTCAGTGTTTTGACAGAGCCCTGGCTGGCTACCGGCAGAAACACCGGTGTTGGCACTGTCCCGTGGGGGGTTATCAGTTCCCCGGCGCGGGCCCTAGTGTCAGGGCAGGTCTTTAACAAATGAAAGGTATTCGAATTATTCATCAACCCCAGTAAGTATCCTCCGTATTAAAGGGGTAAAGCACTCTGAGAATAGTCAGTATTCCGATAGAATGATTCTTATCTGTTTTCGGCTTCATCCAGATAGCTTTGCAGGATGAGAGCAGCAGCTATAGCGTCATCCCTGGTTTTTCCCCTGGACTTTTTAGTGCCGGCGGCTCGCATTAAGCGTTTTGCCGATACCGTGGTCAAACGCTCGTCACGGAACTCTACGGGAACTTCAGTAAGGCTGGATAACCGCTGAACAAAAGCCCTTACTTTTTCAGCTTGCTCACCGAGGCTACCGCTCATTAAGCGTGGTAAGCCGACGACAATTTGCCCGACCTGATTCTGGTTAATAATGGCAATAATTGCTTCTAGAGCTTGCTGCTCATCATCGTTATCAATGATAGTCAGCGGGCTGGCTAATATGCCCATTGTATCGCTGAGAGCTACCCCAATCCGCTTATCCCCAATATCAAGTCCTAAGCGACGCGTGATAACCATCCTTATTCAGGCTGTTTTTCTGCGACATATTTCTTTACCTGTCCGAGGGCTTCATCTAATTTGTTCTTGTCCTTACCGCCAGCCTGAGCCAGTGTTGCCTTACCCCCTCCGCCACCCCCGGTTACTCTGGCCACCTGCTTGACTATTTCACCAGCATTATAGCCTTTAGCCACTAAATCGGGGGTTACTGCGGCCAGGAAAAGAGGCTTATCTTCATAAACTGTGCCCAGAACCAGCAACAGGCTCTTAATTTTCTCCCGAAGCAGGTCGCTCATTTCCCGCAAAGCCTCAATCCGGGAAGGTGACACTCTGGCAACCAGTATCGTTACCCCGTTGATTACCTCTGCCTGATTTAGCAAAGATTCGGCTATTTTCCTGGATAGCTCTTTTTCCAAGGTTAGTGCTCGCTTGGTTTCGCTATCTAACTCAGTGACCAGTCCAGTTGCCCGGTCTAAGATAGCATCCGGTTTAGTGTTCAGGGTTTCGGCAATCCTGGTTAAATCCGACAAACGCTGGCTGATATACTCCTCAGCCCCCCGGCCGGTAACCGCCTCAATACGGCGCAGTCCCGTTCCAATGCTGCTCTCGGCGATAATCTGGAAAAAGCCGATTTCTCCGGTGGCTCTGATATGGGTACCGCCACACAGCTCGGCACTAATCGGGGGTTTCCCGATGCTGAGTACCCGAACCACATCGCCGTATTTTTCATCAAAAAGGGCGGTAGCTCCTGCTTTGATTGCCTGCTGATAGGGAAGCTCTTCAGCGGATACCTTCAGGTCTTGGCGGATTCTCTGGTTAACAATACGCTGAACTTGGTCTATTTCCTCTTTGGTCAGGGCAACCAGATGGGAGAAATCAAATCTCAAACGGTCGGGAGCGACCAGCGAGCCTCTCTGCTGAATATGCTCGCCCAGCACCTGGCGCAAAGCCGACTGGAGTAAATGGGTCGCCGTGTGGTTGCGGGCAATATCAAGTCGCCTTTCCTTATTTACCTCAGCCTCTACTTCATCACCAGTATTAAAGCTGCCTTCGGTAACCCGCCCCTGGTGTACAATAATACTTGGTGATATGCGAACAGTGTTGGTGACCGAAAAGCGTCCCTTAGTACCTCTTATCTCGCCGGTATCGCCTACCTGCCCCCCCATTTCGCCATAAAAAGGAGTCTCTTCCAGAATCAGGCTGGCTTCTTGACCCTTTTTAGCCGTGCTGACGGTGTCATTATCAACCAGAATGTTGAGAGCAGTTGTTTTTTGACTCAGGCTGCTATAACCGGTGAAGGCAGTCTCCGCTATGCTAAGTTTATTAGCCAGGTCGCCTTTCTCCGCCAGTTCAAACTTATGGCTGGCTCTGGCTTTCTCTCGTTGCTTCTCCATTTCCCTGGTAAAACCTTCTAAATCAACCGAGAAGCCTCGCTCGGCAGCAATCTCTTTGGTAAGTTCTACCGGGAAGCCGTAGGTATCATATAAGCGGAAAACACTATCGCCTGTAATTACACCTTCTTGCTCAGTCTCCGGCTCATCCATAATATTTTCCAAAAGCTCCAGTCCGGTATTAAGTGTTTCGCTAAATCTTGCCTCTTCCTGCTCAACAACCTTGAGAATAAAGTCCTCTTTTTGCTCCAGCTCAGGATAGATATGCTTCATCTGTTTGATAGTTGTCCCGGCTGTCTCTGCCAGGAAGGGTTTCTCCAGTCCTAATCTTTTACCGAATAAGGAAGCCCTGCGTAACAGTCGTCTGAGCACATAGCCCCGCCCCTCGTTACTGGGCATCAACCCGTCAGCTATCAGAAAAGCAATACCCCGGCTATGTTCAATGACCACTCGCATGGCATTATCGGTAACCTCATCGGCTCCATACTTTTTTTCGGTCAGACCAGAGATACACTTAAGTAAAGTGGTAAAGAGGTCGGTCTCATAGACCGAGGTTTTACCCTGCATGATGGCGGATGTCCTTTCCAGACCCATACCGGTATCAATATTCGGTTTGGGCAGTGGCGTGCGCCGCCCCTCTTTATCCTGGTTATACTGCGTAAAGACCAGATTCCAGATTTCGGAAAACCGTCCGCAACCACAGCCGGGGGCACAGGCAGCCTGCCGGCAACCAACTTCCTCACCAAAGTCATAGTGAATTTCACTGCAGGGTCCGCAGGGTCCGGAATCGCCGGCTGGTCCCCAGAAGTTATCCTTCTCACCCAACCTCAGTATTCTTGCTTCGGGAACACCCACTTGCCGCCAGATGCGGAAAGCCTCGTCATCATCCAGAAAGACGGTTATCCGCAACCGTTCCTGGGGCAGTTTCAGGTGTTTGGTAACGAATTCCCAGGCCCAGCTAATCGCCTCTTGCTTAAAATAATCGCCGATGCTGAAATTGCCCAGCATCTCAAAAAAAGTAAGGTGGGTAGCGTCGCCGACCGATTCAATATCAGTCGCCCGAAAGCACTTCTGGCATGATGTCAGACGCGGACCGGGTGGCGTAGCTTCGCCCAGAAAGTAAGGTTTAAATTGCACCATCCCGGCGCTGGTCAGTAGCAATGTGGGGTCACCCTGAGGTATCAATGAAGAGCTGGGGATAATTTTATGCCCCTTGCTCTCGAAGAAGCCCAGGTATGCCTGCCGAAGTTGGTCGCTAGTCAGTATTAGTCCTGTTTCAGTAGCCATAATCATCTAAGATTTTAGTGTAAGCAGTATTCGCTGTCAACGAAGTCATCTTGATTATCGCTCTTACCCAGGGGAAACTGCTCAGGTGATTTCCATTTGGGCGTATCAGTGAGCTACCGCTATCTTGCCTGGCTGGCAGAGTTCAACCACCAGGATATTAAGGGCAAGTTCACCATCATATTTCCCGTTCTTAATCGAAAGGTCAGCCTCTAAAAGATGGTGATAGACTTCCTTAAGCCGCGGTAAAGAATAGCGCTTAGCCTGCTCTAATGTTTTACGTAAGGCAAACTCTGCGGATAAACCCAGCTTACTCTGAATCTCAGTTTGAGATTCCCCCTGATTTGTTAACTCTCTGGCTCTAAATATCAGCCGTACCTGCCGTGTTAGCATCGTCAGGAGATAGGCAGGGGCAGCTCCCCTTTGCACTAGCTGCTCTAATAGTTGTGTGGCTAGCTTCGTTTTGAACTCAACAATGGCGTCAACCATAGTAAAAACACTCATCTGCTGAGCGGAGCTTGTTACTATCTTAACATCCTCTTCCTCAATGCGGCGTCCGGCAGCAAAGAGCACCAGCTTGTTAATCTCGCTGCCCATAATCCACAGGTTGCTGCCAACGAATCTGACCAGTGAGTCGACTGCCTGGGGAGATATCGTGCCGCCTTCTTCCTTGACACGCTGCTGCACCCACTGAGTCAGTTTGGCGCCTCTTAATGAAAGGAAAGACTTTACCACCGCCTTACCGGCAAGTGTCTTAAAAAGCGGATTATTACCGGCTATTTTATTTTCGATTAACACTAATATGGTAGTATCGGGTATCCGGGTAAGGCAGGAACCGAATAATTTATATTCCTCAAGCGATTTTGATTCAGCCAGTGAGGATGTCTTGCCTTCTGGAGAAGAACTGGCTGGCGACTGTCGGATAGTGCCATTGGTTGAGCGACTATTCCTGACTTTTGCCCGATGACTGGATTTGCCGCTAACATCAAAACGCTCTAAAAGCCCCCTGATAATGACCAATCGCCGTCCCATCAGGAAAGGGGCTGTTTCACATGCTATTTTTAATTGGTCCAGGGTAACTTGCTGACCATCAAGCGTAGTGGTGCTGACGGCTAAGATTAGCGACTCACCGCTCTCCTTTTTTATCTCTTCAAGCGATTGAGTAAGCGAGAAATCATCCTGACCGGATAAAATATATAACAAAAGCTCACTTCCTATTGATAACTCTCTCTAATTTTATCATACTAGATGATTATCTAATAGGGGTTGTTTATTAACCTCATCCTCTCTTAGATAGTGGATACCCATTGACCTATTCAAAGCTTGACAAGTAGCAATGGTATGTTATAAATGTTACAATAAATAATGAATAATGTTAAAATTGTAAGTATTCGCAAAAGGACATAAAATAATGCTTAGCTTGGATTCTGAGTTTTCTGTTCCGGGATTTAAGGTGACTGAAATAGGTTACAGAACTCTAGTCAGGGCCAGACTTGCCAATCTCCAAATAAATGTGACTAATGATGGACAAATGGCTCTTTACAAACTCAATGTGAGAACAGTCATAGAGTCGTATGTTGGACAGGATAAACCGATATTGTTTAATCAGCGAGATGCACAAATCATTGACCAGATTGCACCGAAAACCATGATGCCATTAACTTTTAAAATCAGCACAAGTTTCCCCGGGTTGGTCGCGGTCGCCGTCTATGTAACCGACAGTAATAATAATGCCGTAATGGCAAAACGGACAAATGAGAAGGCATACGAACAGTCGCCAGTTCGTTATTGGTTTTATGTAGTTGACGATATTTCTGTTGAAACTCTCCGGGCTATAAAAGCTTTAGTAGCACAAAAACGAAAAGATGCGGAAAAGCCAAAGACAAAGAGGCTGAAGGAGGCTAAAAAATGAACAATGCGACAATTGAAAAACAAACTCCAGACATAGTAGAAGCGTCACCAGATATCTACAATCCAATAATGCCTCCGGGTAAGGGGTTGATTGATTGGGATGCGTTCATTCAGCAAGAGCCAGAGAACCAACTCATCCGCACGGTTAGAGCGTTTCTCGCTGAATACCAAATTGAGACACCGCTGAGCCACCTTCAAGTATCTCAGCTACGCGATATCGAGCAGGGCTTAAGTACCTGGGTTCGTAGGGAAGAAAAGTTACTCAGCCGCGATAATACAGGAATTAGAAAAAAGTTCGTTGCTTTGGCTAACCGCTGGCACGAAGAGACCGATTATCTCTCATCGCCCTTACGTATCACTGATAACGATGCTTATTTGAAAATTATTTCTATGGGGGAAGCTGTTATCCCACTTATTCTCGAAGACCTGCGAGAGCGTGGGGGAAATTGGTATCGAGCATTGAGAATACTAAGTGATGAAGACCCTGTATCCCCACCAGTTCGAGGTGAAGTACCGAAAATGAAAGAGGCTTGGCTTCGCTGGGGTCGTGATAAGGGCTACATCAAATGACAGGCTTGCCTCTACCAACCGAGAGTTGCCAATCATTTCCAAATCTCAACAATAAAAATCACTCTATAACAAGTCCAGCATCTGACAACTACAACTGTATCGCGTGGGCTTTTGAAGTCAACGACAAGTGGATGTGGCCAGGAGACTTAGACTCCTATTGGCCAGCCGGAGTGGCAGGGAGAGATGAACTGGAGACAATCACGCAGCTTTATATTGATAGTGGCTATGAAAAACGCGCGAGCGGTGAACGAGAAGAAGGGTACAAGAAGGTTGCTATCTTTGTGAATCGAGATGGTCCTACACATGCTGCGCTCCAACTCGACTCTGGTCATTGGACTAGCAAACTGGGTCGCGAGGAAGACATTCAGCACGGTACCCTACAGGCTCTTGAGGGGGGACCTTATGGCCAGGCTGTTATTTTTCTAAGAAAACCTCGTGCTTAGATACGCAGAATTTATACCGGCATAATCCCGTGCTTCCGCCAGGGTCTTGTTTCCCACCTGTCCGCAGCTATCTCTAGGGCTTCAATCAGTCTCGGTCGGGTCTCGGCCGGGTCAATCACATCATCAACGTGCAGATTCTGAGCCGCCCGGTAGGGATTGGCAAATTCCTCCCGGTATTCTCTTATTTTTTCCTGTAACACTGCCTCTCTGTCTTTAGCTTGTTCTAACTCTTTGCGGAATATAATTGGCACCGCCCCTTCTGCTCCCATTACAGCCAGTTCAGTACTGGGCCAGCAAAAGACAAAATCAGTCCCGAAATCCTTGGAGCACATACCAATGTAGGAACCCCCATAGGCTTTCCGGATGGTAACGGTTAGCCTGGGAACTGTTGCCTCGGAATAGGCATAAAGCATCTTCGCCCCGTGCCTGATGATACCCCGCCACTCTTGCTCTGTCCCCGGCAGGTATCCGGGCACATCAACCAATGTTACCAGCGGGATATTAAAAGCATCGCAAAAGCGGATAAAGCGTGATGCCTTATCACTGGCATCAATATCCAGACTTCCTGCCTTGGACATCGGTTGATTAGCTATGATGCCCACCGACCATCCGTTCAGTCTGGAAAAACAGGTAATAATATTAGGGGCAAACTGGGGGAAAAGCTCGAAGTAATTTTTCTTGCCGTCTGGTCTCTGGTCAAACACCTTTTCAATTACCTTATGCATATCGTAAGGTTTGGCGGGATTGGCGGGAACGATATTGAACAGGCTATCGTCCCTGCGGTCGGGGGTGTCTCCCCAATCTACCCTCTTGGGCTTTTCCCGATTATTGGATGGCAGATAGCTCAGTAATTCCTTGATGTTATCAAAGCATTCCGTCTCGCTGTTTTCGGAGCGGCAAACAAAGCCGGCTTTTTTCTGGGCAGCATCAGCACCGCCAAGCTCCTGTTCACTCACTTCCTCTCCCAGTATCTCCTTAACTACCTTTGGTCCGGTAATAAAGGCATAATAAGCCTCGCCTTTAACCATAAAGGTGAAATCCATCAGAGCTGGTGAATAGACCGCTCCCCCGGCAGTTGGCCCTAGAATAGCACAAATCTGGGGGATTACTCCTGAGGCAATGGTATTGCGATAGAAGATTTTGCCGAAGCGGGATAGGGAATCGACCCCGTCCTGAATTCTGGCGCCTCCGGAGTCATTCAAGCCGATAACGGGACAACCCTGTGTCATCGCACTGTCCAGGACCCGGCAAATCTTATCGCCATGTGTCTCGGCTAAAGTCCCTCCCGTGCTGGTAAAGTCCTGGGAATAGA
>JACQOL010000001.1 GCA_016202555.1 Chloroflexota bacterium
ATTATCAGAAACAATATTAAGCTCTTTAAACTCATTCTTGTAAGTATAAAATAAGCCGCGGACACCAGCCCCGTGCTCTTCGGCGAATTCTTCGAAATATCTTCTCGCCTCCAGACTGAATCCCTCAAAGCGGGAAAGGTAGTAAGGTGTAACAATTTTTGGTCTTTCGGCAATGACTCTGCCCTCTCTAATCACCGTCTCGGGACTGCTTCTTACCAACTCGGAATAAGCCGGCTCGGTAACTAGGTAGTAATGTATAGTGCTGGAGCCGAAGGTGTACAGGCTCTGCTTCGGAGCTCTTAATATCTCAGTGTGCCTGACAGCATCTCTAATCCGTTCGTCAATCTCCATACTCTTCCCCTTTAAGCCTCCCCTCTAGCGGATGACCTAGGGCGGACTCTTCTAAAAATAGTTCTCCCCAGCCTGGAAATATTTATCGGTAAAATTAGCTTTTTCTGGCTATTTTTACAGTAAATTCTTTCATGTTCCGGATCAAGTGATACATCAACTTTTTTACCGTCAATCTCAGCATAAACATGCAGGTTAATAGTCGGGAAACTATGCCATTTTTTTATCGGCACTATTGATACACAAGAAACCAAATCAACCTTTCTTCCTATCTCCTCAGCTTTATTTTTAATCTTCAGAGACTTATGGATACAGTTATTACTGAGGAGGGAATAAGGTTCCCGATATATTTTATCAATAAAAGATGATAGTTCATCCACCATAGTTTAAGATATCGCTGATAGCTCTCTCTGGTACTCGCTCAAAAGGGTAAGGTACTGCGAGTCCAGTTGATTCTGTATCCGGCGCCATTCCTGTTGAAACTCAGGTTGTTTTTCTACATCAATGTTTATTTTTAATGAGCCCAGCTGCTGTTGAATCGTCTGCTGTACCTTAGCTTCTAGTTCTGTCTTCAGCGACTGGTAAGCCTGCTGTCGCTGTTGTGCTCCCGTCTCGGTATAGTGGTTGAAAAGGTATCTTATCCGGCTGTAAATATTCTCCACGCCTACCTTATCGCTCTTCAGGATTTTTAGACCATCCATGGCTTTTCGGTTGCTTTTTTTGGCAGCATCATGCCTGGGCAGGTCAATATTTCTGATTAGTATCCCGGCAGCCCCCTCGGCAATATATTTTCTGATATTTTCCGGATGCTGGCTTAACTCAGCCACTAGGTTACAATCTTCTTTCAGATATCGGGTAGCTAATTTTTCGCCTTCGGGGGTATGCTTCCATTTCAAGCGCTCCTCCTCAGTTGCTTCACCCATTTGGGCTATCTTTTCCATGGCGATTTCAAGGGCACTCTTGATATCAGCCATCATTCCTCCAACCGTATTGTGATGTTTCAGTAGACCTTACTTTTAACTATTATACTATATAGCAGGCAAGGCTCAAAGTTTTTTGAGAAGGATGTCGATTGCTTGTCTTTAAGATATCAGGTGCTATAATTATGCTGGCGTGAAGAAGGAATTTGAAATCTTAGAGCATACGGCTGATATCGGTATTATTGCTTATGGCACAAATATCAAGGAAGCATTTGCCAATGCAGCCAGAGGGTTGTTTAGTTTGATAACGGAGCTTGATGCTATCGAAGAGGTTACCTACCGGGATATCGAGCTAACCGCTCCTGACCAGGAAAGCCTGCTGGTAGGCTGGTTAAATGAGCTTATTTATCTCTTTGATGTTGAAAATATTGTCTTTAAGAGATTTGTAATTACCCGGCTCAATCATACACACATTCAAGCCAGAGCCTACGGGGAAAAAGTGGACAACTCCAGGCACGAACTGAAAATAGGGGTGAAGGCAGCCACTTACCATATGCTGAAAATCGAGAAGAACAATAGCATTAAAATTCAGGTCATCTTTGACATCTAGTGGAGGAGAAAATGCCGGTACCGTGGCAGGGAATCGTCAAGAAGCTCGATGATTACCGCTGGGAGATTCTCCCTAGCTATAAGGCAGGTATGCGTGTGCCCGGTTTAATCTTCGCCAGCGAAGCGATGCTTAGCCAAATCTGGGAAGAGAAAGCTGTTGAACAGGTAGGCAATGTGGCTTTTCTGCCGGGCATTGTTGGGCATTCACTGGCAATGCCAGATATTCACTGGGGCTACGGCTTTCCCATTGGTGGGGTAGCCGGCGTCAGGGTAAGCGACGGGGTGGTATCGCCCGGGGGTGTCGGTTTTGATATTAATTGCGGAGTCCGTCTGCTGCGAACAAACCTTACCGAAGAAGATGTAAGACCCAAGATTGAAAAACTAATTACTGAACTTTATGTCAACATTCCTTCGGGGATAGGTTCTGCCGGCAAGTTAAAAGTGAGTGAGAAGGAATTAGAGACAATCATGGTGCAGGGCAGCCGTTGGGCAGTGGCAAAGGGCTACGGTGAAGCTGAGGATATCGTCTTAACTGAAGAGTCAGGCCGCATTAAAGGGGCTAACCCGGATAAGGTAAGCGATAAAGCGAAAAAGCGTGGTCTTCCCCAACTGGGCACGCTGGGTTCAGGCAACCACTTTCTGGAAGTGGCAGTGGTGGATAAAATCTATGACCATAAAGCTGCCCATGTTATGGGTATCAGTGATATTGGTCAGGTGCTGGTCTGGATTCACACTGGTTCCCGGGGTTTTGGCCACCAGGTCTGTACTGATTATGTTGCCTCACTCGGTCAGGCGGTGAAAAGGTATGGCATTAACCTGCCTGACCGTCAGCTTGCCTGTGCCCCGGTTAAGTCAGCCGAGGGGCAGGACTATTTAGCGGCGATGGCTTGTGCCGCCAACTATGCCTGGGTTAACCGGCAATGTATCGCTCACTGGACTAGAGAGGCTTTCATTAAAGTCCTGGGTCTGAGCCAGCGGGAGCTGGGACTGGAACAGATTTACGATGTAGCCCACAATATCGCCAAAATAGAAGAACATATTGTAAATGGTAAGAAAACTAGCCTTTGTCTTCACCGTAAAGGGGCAACCAGAGCCTTCCCGGCAAAACACCCGGAAATCCCTCCCATCTATCATGGTATCGGGCAACCAGTGCTCATTCCGGGAGATATGGGGCGCTATTCCTATATCGCCGTAGGCACTGAGATAGCGATGAAGGAGACCTTCGGCTCTACCGCTCACGGTGCCGGTCGGGTACAGAGTCGCTCCGCTGCCAAGCGTAGCCTGAGAGGTAGAGATGTTGTCCAGTCACTGGCCGCCAGAGGGATTACGGTTAGGGCAGGTAGTATCAGCTCACTGGCTGAAGAAGCCTCGGAAGCCTATAAAGATGTATCAGAAGTCGTTGAGGTTACCCATCAGGCAGGCATCTCCCGTAAGGTTGCCCGCTCAAGGCCGATGGGCGTCATTAAGGGGTAGGAGAGAGTCTATTCTCTAGCCTCACCCCCTTAATCCTCCTCTCATATAAGGAGAGGGGGAAGAAAAA
>JACQOL010000068.1 GCA_016202555.1 Chloroflexota bacterium
GCGGCGCCCTGGCCAACAGGCACTATAGTGCTAAAGAGTTGGAGAAAGCGAAGAGCTATTACTATACTCTGATGGGCTGGGATGCTAAGGGGGTGCCTTCGCCGGAAAAGTTACAGGAGTTGGGCATTGAATAAGGAGCGAAATATCGTTTGAAAAGGATGAAAGGAGTCTAAGGTGGAGATTAAAGTCACTACCGGTGATATTACCAAGATTGAGACTGGCGCTATTATTGTGGACTTTTTTGAGGGTATGGAACACCCGGCGGGTGATACTGCGATTCTTGATGAGGCTCTGGGTGGGGCTATTTCTCAGCTGGTGAGTCAGGGTGAGATTAAGGGGAAACTCAGCGAAATTACCGTTATCCATAGTCTGGGTCGGCTGCCGGCAGGCAGGGTAGTTGTTGTTGGCCTGGGGAAGCAGGCGGAACTGACTCAGGACAAGATTCGGGGGGTGGTGGCGGAAACCTGCCGACTTTTGCGACAGAAGAATGTGGAGACTATCGCCACTGTTAACCAGGGTGCCGGAATAGCCGGTATCACTATTGAAGGTGCGGCTCAGGTGATAACTGAGGGTGCCCTGCTGGGCGTCTACTCGTTTCGCCAGCACCTGACCAAAAAGGCTGAACATGGTGAGATTAAGCAGCTTACCATTATTAATGCCGATAAAACTAACTTGCCGGCTTTGGAGCAGGGCTGCCATAAAGGTAAAGTCCTGGCTGAGGCAACGAACCTGGCCCGCGATATGGCTAATGAACCCGGTAACTATATGACACCCAGTCATATGGCTGAGGTGGCAACCAGGCTGGCGGAGACTTACCGGCTTGAGCTTCAAGTTCTGGAGCGGGAGCAGATGCAAGAGTTGGGGATGGGGGCATTCCTGGGTGTCGCTCAAGGGAGCCGAGAACCGCCTAAGTTTATCATCCTTCGCTATCATGGGGGTGACGACAAAGCAACTGATGTGGCCTTGATCGGTAAGGGAATAACCTTTGATTCCGGGGGTATTTCAATCAAGCCTTCCGAAGGTATGGGTGAGATGAAGGGAGATATGGCCGGAGGAGCTGCCGTTATGGCAGCCCTAAGTGCCATTGCTCAGCTCAAACCTAAAATTAATGTTCTGGCCCTCGTTGCCGCTACGGAAAATATGCCTAATGGCAGTGCTCTAAAACCGGGTGATATTCTAACGGCAATGAGTGGTAAGACAATTGAAATTATTTCTACCGATGCCGAAGGACGGCTCACCCTGGCTGATGTTCTGGACTACGCTAAAAAACAGGGAGCTAAACAAATGGTTGATGTGGCGACCCTGACCGGAGCAATGAGGGTAGCTCTGGGTGATATATGCACTGGTGCTTTTACTAATAACCAGGAACTGGTAAATAAGGTAATTGCGGCTGGGGCTGAAGCCGGGGAACGTATCTGGCAGATGCCAATGTATGAGGAATACAAGGAGCAGAATAAGAGTGAGGTAGCTGACATTCAAAATACTGGTGGCCGCTCCGCTGGTTCGATTACCGCCGCTCAGTTTCTGGCTGAGTTTGCCGGGGATACTCCCTGGGTTCATTTGGATATTGCCGGTACCAGCACGACTGAGAAAGAGCGAAATTACCTGGTGAAAGGGGCTACTGGAGTGCCGGTACGTACATTGGTTAACCTTGTCCTTGCCCTGGCTAAACAGTAATAAATGTGAAGCGTAATTTCTAATAAATATAGTGTGCAGATATATGACAGTCGGGTTTGAGGTAATTTTAAACAGGAAGACGATGGGTGGTGATAGGATGGAGAGGTAAGGATTGATATTCGAGGCTTCGGGGTTTGTTTTTAAGGCACCATCGGTAGTATCCAGGGCGCGTCGCGTTTTGATTAAACCCAGCGCTGGCTACCCGTTGCCGTATCCAGTTACTACCAGCCGGGATATTCTGGCAGCGATAATAAGGGGTATCAGGCAAGTTAGCGATGCCGATATTCTGATTCTTGATACTGTAGCCGGGGAAGGAGCAATCTATCCGGTATACCAGACGTTAGGGTATGATTTCCCCAGGGTATTACTGCTGGACGTTAAGGATTGTATCTGGGTGGAAGTGGATAACCCCCTGTCCAAGCCCCTGGCTATGCCAACTTTCTGGGTGCCTAATGTTATCCTTTCCAGCGACTATTTGATAAGCGTAGCTCCATTAAAGGTCTTAAAGGGAAGAGGTAGCCTTAGCATTATGAACCTGCTTAGCTTGTTACCGAGTAGCAAGTATAGTGGTGAGCTACTGGGGGGGTTGGAGGTTCTTTACAGTATGGGGATAGACCGGGTGCTCGCTGACCTCTATTTTACTTTACCCTTTGACCTGGGGATTATTGAAGCTCGCCAGAAGTTTGTTAGCTGGGACGACCCGCTTAATGGTGAGGTTGAGGAGTATGGCAAGGTGTTTGTCGGTGAGCCTTATGAGGTGGATTGCGAGGCTTCCGAGGTACTGGGACTGAATACTGAGTATCTTGACTTGATTAAAGAAGCTAAAATGGCCCTTGAAACCTAGAACCTTATCTCGTCTTCTTGATGGTGATTACTTAACTATGAGTTTAGGCGGTTTCGCCTAGTATTTTATTCTGAAGTCAGTATAGCTTCCAGTGTATTCCGACCAGCTGGTGTCTACTTTTTCTACTCTAGCGGCTGGAGGGCCGGTTCTAATCTGACTAATCAGGCTTTCCAGCGTTTTTCTTTCCCCTTCAGCTCGCACCTCTATTTCTTTCCTATTGCTAAGGTTACGCACATAGCCGGTTAGACCCAGTGCCTTGGCCTGGCTGGTAGTGAAGGCACGAAAATTGACGCCCTGTACATGACCGGATATTATTACCTGCACTGAGGCTAACTTCATCGCCACTTATTTTCTCAACCAGATACCTCAGCTCGCCAGTGTGATAAAGCTCCCGATAGGCGGCTATCAGAACTCCTCCTCCTTGGGCTTCTTTCCCCTCTTGATTACTTCGACAGGCGCCGGCGGCGGCACAATAGTCTGAGCCGCTATTTTCCGGGCATCCTTTTTTGATTTTTTGGTTTCTCTTTGTCCGAAATCTCGTTTTCCCATGGTAACACCCCCATTTGAGTATCTAATTACAGGCGCTCTGCGGTAAAGTTTAACAAAGAATGGCTATCCTGTAAAGCTAGTCTTTGCCAGTGCCGAGCGGGCAGCCTCGGTTTCGGCGGTTTTTTTGCTTTTGCCTGAGCCGGTGCCTAATACAGTCTGACCCAGTCTTACTTCAACGGTGAATGTCCGGTCGTGTTCGGGACCGGTAGTAGCGATTACATAGTAGCCAGGTGTTTGCTGCTTTCTGGACTGGATAAGCTCCTGAAGTGCTGATTTATAGTCCACATCGGTGTCCCGGCTAACCGCGTTTTCTAGCTCGGTAGCCAGCAGCTTCAGGATAAAATCCCGGACTGCCAGCGAGCCTCGGTCAAGGAAGATGGCGGCGATTACTGCTTCCAGGGCGGCCGCTAGATTAGCCGGTTTATGCCGCCCATTTTTTGCCTCTTCACCCTTGCCCAGATAGAGGTAATCGCCGAGATGAATGGCGCTTGCCATGCGGGCGAGCGTGTCTCGACGCACCAGGGCGGCGCGGAGCTTGGTCAGCTTGCCTTCATTGAAATGGGGAAAGTCTTGGTATAGCTTCTCAGCAATAATAAGACCTAGAACGGCATCACCCAGAAATTCAAGTCTTTCATTAGAGGTTAAAGCAAGGGTGGGGTTCTCGTTAATATAGGAGCTATGAACCAGGGCCTGTTCCAGCCGGGGTATGTTTTTAAAGGCAACTCCCAGAGTTTGCTGTAGAGCGGCTAAATCGGGCAAAGCCAGGCTTCCTTTCTCCAATACTTAAGATTCAGCATAAATGGTCGAGCTGGCTCTGTCAAATAGTCTCATCTTTCTTGCCTCAGATATAGCTTAGTGCTAAAATAGAGCTACTTTGGGGATTCGTCTAGCGGTAGGACAACGGACTCTGGATCCGTATGGGAAGGTTCGAATCCTTCATCCCCAGCCATAAAAAAGTTAATGAAATTACCTTAAATTAGTCTCCACTTATACAATTACTCTCTTTGGTCTGAATTCAATTTTGGGAATTATATTACCCTGTAAGTAACAGTTCGAGTCCCCCTGGCTCCATTTTGAATATTTGAGCCAACTACACAAATGTGGAGGTGCAGTATGATTCGATATGCGCAGACCACTGATTTAGGTGCTATTTTAGATATCTATAATGATGCGATATTAAATACGACATCAGTCTACGATTATAAACCGCATACAATTGAAGACAGGCTATCTTGGTATGAAAAGAAAGTTAGCGATGGATTTCCAGTGCTTGTGTCCGAGGAGAACAAAGATGTAATTGGGTTTGCAACGTTTGGGCCTTTTAGAGCCTGGCCGGCATATAAATATACAGTAGAACATTCAGTCTACGTCCATAAAGACCATAGAGGGAAACGTGTTGGTACGAGACTCATGATAGAGTTAATAAAGATTGCTAACGAAAGAGAGTACGTTACAATGGTTGCCGGGATTGACTCCAGCAATGAGGGCAGTAGGGTCATGCACGAAAATTTGGGGTTTACCAACTGTGGTACTATTAAGAAAGCGGGATACAAGTTTGGCAAGTGGCTTAACTTAACTTTTTATCAGTGTGAACTTCGGGGACCTACCACACCAAAGGAAGAATAATATTCGCTGCCAGCCGTTAAGATATATTAAGTATGGGCTTAGTCCTAGCTATAATGTCTGTGGCTGACGTGACACAGATTTCTTAAGCAGTTCGCGTAATCTGGGTACTAAATCAGGACGTAAAAAGTTCGATATGTGTCCTGAGTGCTCAGCAAATCCCCTCATCTAAATGTTTCTGCTGTCTTTTTGATTAATGGTTTGTTATAATAGCTATGTTTCGCGTGGCGCATTCGTCTAGCGGCCTAGGACACCTCCCTCTCAAGGAGGAGATCACCGGTCCGAATCCGGTATGCGCTACCAACTACTTAATTAGTATTCGAAAAGAAATATCAAAGGATGGTGTGGCTGCCTTTGATTAAAAGTAAGGATAGCGAAGCTCTGGCTGAATCCGAGGTGGATAAGCTGATAGCCGAGATTGTCAGCCGTACCCGGACTCATCCCGATATTGCTCGTGGTGCTAGTGTTAGAGGCTCACTTGCCTTTAGAGAAGTCCTTAACGGTCTTTCCGAAATAGATAATGGACTAAGGCGAGAAAGCATCGGGAAAGCGGCTCTGATTACTTTGCCTCCCCGAATATTGGGCAGACAGCGGGGTAATGAAATCACCATCGTTAGCGACATTGTTCAGGAAGTCCTTTATGCTATACCTTTCTCCAGGATAAAGGATGAATCAGCTTCACCATCGGTTTTGAACGGGCTACCGGCTAATAATATCGCGGAGGGTCTTAAGCTGAGACCACTTACCCGGGGGCAGGGCCAGAAACTAACTCAAAAAGAGTTGTCAATCATTATTGGCGAAGCGGCTCAGAACCATGAAATACCGAACTACCTTCGGTCCCCAAAGTTACTGAAAAAGGCAGAGCAAAACCAGCACTCTTTCACCCGGAAACAGTCCAAGATACCAGCTAGGGAGCTAGCCAATACGATAATGGAGTTGATGGAGGTTCAGGATAGACAGTTGGATGGAGAGATGAATTTTGAGCGAATGTATATTTACTACCACCTAAAAGCCAATAGTGGACGAGACGAACTAAGCACGCAGAAACGGGATTACGATGGGCTAAAAACGCTGATTGATGAGTTGGAGAAACAGGGAATACTCAGGGCGACAGAAACGGGGAGCAGTTTTACCCTGACCGCTAAAGCCCTGGACACACTATTGAAATCCCTGACTACCAGGCTTCCTGGGGGGCGAGGGCAGCCGGGTGGTGCGATTGGTTTCAGTAGGACTTTCGATAGCGAGCGCCAGCCGGAAATACGAAGATACCGCTCAGGCGATTTCTTTGGCGATATATCGGTTCGGCATACACTTAAAGAGATTGCCCGACAAAAGAAAGATCTGTCCGATATACGAAGAAGCGATTTCCGGGTCTTTATGAAGCAGCCTCGAAAGAGGCAATCTGATATTGTGCTGTGTCTGGATACCAGCGCTTCGATGTGGGAGCAGCATAAATTAGTTTATGTCCGTCTGGCAGCTGCGGGATTGGCTGGAGCCGCTATTGAAAACGGGGACAGGGTGGGTGTAGTTACTTTTAATAATTCTGCCCAAACTACCATACCTTTTACCGAAAAGGATAAGGATGCCATTATTAGTCATCTGGTTAAGCTGAGTGTCCGGGGTAATACTAATATCGGGGACGGCATCAGGTGCGCTAGCCAGCTCTTGTTTCAGGAACAAAATAATAACCAGAAATATATTTTACTCATCACTGATGGTCAGCCCACCGCCGTCTCAGAGAGAAAGTTAGAGCGTCTCAAAGTTGGGAAGGGGAGGGATTTGACTGAAGAATCGGCCATACTGGAAACGAGAAAGGCCGCCGCCAGAGGTGTAAAAGTTTCGGCTATTCATATTGCCAATAAGGACGAAGCCAGTGGACGATTCATTAGTAATATCGCTCGAGACGGCCGCGGTAAAGTTCGCCGTCTCAGCCGTCCTGAAGATTTGGCAACAATTTGGAGATGGTAAAGGCAGGATTGTTCTTATATCACTAACTGAGGAAACTTGAATATGGAATTACGCGAAGAATTACGCCACTCAATACTGACCATGCTAAAAGCTAAAGAGGACCCTCTTGATGGCTTCTATGCTGCCGAGGATACTAAAGAGGCGATCCTGGCAGTTGTCATCTCCGGTCGGCACTTGATGCTGGAAGGACCGCCGGGCACCGGTAAGACAACCCTGGCTAAAATACTGGCCAGTCGCCTTGAGGTAATGCAGGTGGTAGAGGGTTGCCGATATAATTGTGACCCGGAATTTCCTCAGTGCCCGGATTGTCTTAACCAAAGAAATGGACCCGGTGTGGTAACAATCCCTGGTAATGAGCGGTTTGTCCGGGTGCAAGGCTCACCTGAACTGATGCCTGAGGATATGCTGGGAGATATTGACCCGGTAATAGCTATGCAGTGTGGCATTCATGACCAGCGGGCTTTTACCCCCGGGCGAATCCATCGGGCTCACCGGAAAATACTGTTTATTGATGAATTAAATAGAATCCCGGAGAGAACCCAGAATACCCTCATTCAGGTGCTGGAGGAGGGGATAACCACCATTGCTGGTTTTGATATCACTATCCCGGTTGATACTATCGTTATTGCCACGCAAAACCCGGAGGAGTTCGCCGGTGTCGACCGTATTTCCGAGACGCTGGGTGACCGTTTTGAGCGTATTCAGATTGGCTACCCCACCGTTGAGCAGGAGGTGACTATCCTGAAACGTTATGCTAGAAAGTATCGCGGCGTCAGCTTTGATGATAAGCTGCTCCAGACAGTAGTCAGGATATCCCAGTCTACCCGGCAAACAGAGGATATCTCCCGCCCGGCCAGTGTCCGAGCCAGTATCGCCACCTTTGAGCAGGCACAGGCAATCGCTCAGCTAAGGGGCAGGAATAGCGTCAACCAGGAAGACATTGAGAAGGCGGCTGTCATCAGTCTCCAGGGCAGGGCAGAGGTATCACCCGGCAGCTCTTATTATGAGAACCCCGCTGTTTTGTTTCGGCAGATAGTCGAGAAGAGCTTGCCGGGTGAGTAAGGCTGGTTTTTATTGACGGCGCCGGCACCGTATTTCTTATTTTGTCCCCGTTGATTGACTCTGGTTACCTTTCTAAGAGCTTGTAGATATTTTCATAGGCTTTTCTGAAATCAGGGTCACTCTTTTCCAGCTTATCTTTGAGGGCATTCATTCTTCGGGCAAATCCCTGTTTGTCTTTGTTTTTGACCATATCCGCCCATCTTTTGGCGCTTCTCTGGAATTGGTCTTCGATTTTCGTTACCCCGGGTAGGTGCATCTGTAAAGAGGCGTAAAACTCGGCGTCCTCGGTAATGACACCTTCGGCCAGTGTCAGCAATACTTTATAGGTGCTCCCGCCGATTGCCTTCATCTGCTTGAGATTGTTAAAAGTGAGCAGGGTATCGGCGGAAATAATGGCGATAAAATGAGAAAGCCCCAGAATGACGGCCATCATTTCATCGTGTTTCTGGGGAGTCATCAGGGTAACTCTGGCGCCACGGGCGGCTAAATATTGCTTGATTTTTTGGGCCAGCTCTCTTTCCGGCTGGTTAGTTGGTGTCAGCACAAAGTTCTGGTTTTTGATATCTTTAGCCCCGGGACCAAACACGGGATGGGTGCCTAGGACTAGCCCTGTTTTGAGATACTTATGCATCGTGGCCACGGGGGATACTTTGATAGATGTGATGTCTAAAACTATCTGCTTGGGCTGTAAAAGGGGTTGGAGCTGCTTGACCACCTCTTCAAAGCTGTCGATGGGTACCGATATCAATACCGCATCAGCCTTATTAACTGCCTCCGTAAGGCTGGTGGTAACCTCGACGCCCAGTTGCTCCTTAGCTTCCCGCAGCTTCTGTTCGTTGCGGCCGGTGATGACTACTGCCTGGCCCTCTTGCACCAAGAAGCGGGCAAACCACTGTCCCATCTTACCTGAGCCGCCGATGATAGCTACTCTCATTCGTTCATCCTGAGCCATGCCGAAGGGTTCATCCTGGTTAGTTTGGGACTATTTTAACCTTATTGATTATTTTTTTCCAGTGAACCTCCCATTCCCCTTAATTCTCTGAGGACTGTCCTCTCCCGTTGTAAAGGGAGATAGAGAGGGATTTTAGAACTGGGAATCCCCCTTAGTCCCCCTTTTGCCAAATGGGGAAGAATAAAAAAGAGAGGCTTAAGCCCCTCTGAGACACCCCCTTAATAACTTTGGGATATTTTATCTCTCCAACCATTCCTCTTTGGTAACGCCAGCTCGTCTCAAAATTCGGGAGAGGAGAGCAACCCCGATATCCCTACGATGTGTATTAGGAATGGTTAATACCAGCTCACCTTTTATCATGTAGGGGTGTTTCCCGCCCTGATAGGGACCATCAAAACCATGCTTTCGGAGCCGTCTCACCAAACCTGTCCATGAAACGGACGTAAGCTCAGCCACTGACTTCTAACTTCTTGAGTTCTTCTACTTTGTATTCACCTATCGGGGGGATGGGCAGTCCTCTTTTGAGCTTGACTACGAGCCAGCCATCAATAACCTCAGCCAGATTATGACGGCACTGCTCAAGTGTCTTGCCAGTGGACCAGACCCCTTCAAGCTCTGGAACCTCCCCATAATATGGCTCTTCATCATCAATAAGTTCATACTTCGCCCGGCTCAAAGCCGCGTTAATATATTCTGTAATCATTTCTCGCTCCTCTGAAGCTTCTTTCTACGATAGATTACCCTAAAATCATAATAATTTCAAATAGTTACATAGAGCACGCGGGTTGGACGAAAGAAAGAAGTTTTAGTGTAACTTCCAATATGCTATAATCTGTAAACTCTCTATTGTATGATGCCCTTGTTACTCTGCGGCCAATTTCCACTGTAATTACGAGTTTGATAATAATAAAAAGGAGTAAATACGGAATGGAGAATATACCAAAGAAGCGAAACGGCTGGCTTACGGTATGGTTGACATTAACACTCATAGCGAATGTCATAGCTATATTCATCTCATTATTGGCTGGGGGAATGCTTTATGGGGCATTCCCGGGATGGGTTTTGCCATTCTACCTTGCGCTTGCGATCTTCAACATGGTATGTGTAATTGCTCTCTTCCGATGGAAGAAATGGGGATTCTGGGGCGAATGCGTATTGGGCGTTATCGCATTCATAGCAAACATATCGGTTGGGGCGGGAGTAGTTGCAATTTTTGGCATTACCGGTCCACTTATTACTTTTGGGTTGCTTCACGTTGGCAAAGAAGACAAGGGTTGGCCTCAGTTAAGTTAAGAAATAGGTAAATATTCACTTGGTTAGCAATCCATTATCAAAAACAAAAAGTCCAGCTTTAGCCATACCTTATTCGAATCTATTGCTAGCTGTGGTTAGATTAGCCCTTATCCATGCAAACCTGACCGCAAAATGTTACTATGTAGGCGAGAGTGGCAGGGAATTTAACGAGGTGAAAAATGGCGAGCAAGACTATCCGGCAATCGGTAACCTTTAAAGCTAGTCCGCACCAGGTCTATGAAGCCTTGATGGACTCCAAAAAACACTCACAATTTACCGGCGGTAAAGCCTCCATCAGCCGAAAAGTCGGGGGTAAATTTTCCGCCTTCGATGGTTATGCTGAAGGCGTCAATCTGGAGCTGGTGCCGGAGGAGAAAATAGTCCAGACCTGGCGTGCCTCTGATTGGCCGGAAGGCCATTATTCTAAAGTCACCTTTTCATTGAAGGAAGTTACCAGTGGTACTCGTCTTACCTTTACCCAGAGCGGAGTCCCCGAGGAACAGTATGAAGATGTATCTCAGGGTTGGCAAGACTACTACTGGGCACCGATGAAGCAGATGCTGGAAAAATAAAAGCTGCCTACTTTGCCCTGGGATAGGAACCCAGCACCTTGAGGAAGATTGCCGATTTCTCAAGCTCTGCCATTGTTTCACGGATGCCCTTATCTTCCCGGTGTCCCTCAAAGTCAAGATAGAAATTATATTCCCAGGGTTTTTGTCTCGTCGGTCGGGACTCAATCTTGGTCAGATTGATATTTCTTGAAGCCAGTTCTTTGAGGAATTGATATAGTGCCCCCGGTTGATGCTTCACGGCAAAAACGATTGAGGTCTTGTCGTTGCCTGTTGCCGGTGAGTCTTCTTTGGCTATGATGAAAAAGCGGGTGAAATTATTTGGATTATCCTCTATCTCCCGGGCAATAATTTGCATCCTGTAGATTTCGGCGGCCCGGGCACTGGCAATGGCGGCCCCGTCGGTGATGCCCTTTTCTTTGAGCATCTTGACACTGCCGGCAGTATCATAGGTCGGGATTATTTCATAGTTCATGTGCTTGAGAAAAGCCTGGCACTGCCCCAGAGCCTGGGGATGTGAATACACCTTTTTAATCGACTCCCGCCGTGTTTCCGGGCGGACGATGAGGCAGTGGACGACCCTGAGGTTGATTTCGCCACAGACCCGGAGTTCCGAGTCCAGCAGCAGGTCATAGGCCCGGTTGATGCTGCCCTCCAGAGAATTCTCAACAGGCACAATGCTAAACTGAGCCCCCCCCTGCTCCACCGCCTTGAAGACATCGTCCAGATTTTCACAGGGTTTAGGGTGGATGGAATGTCCGAAAAATTGGAAGGCGGCCTCCTCGCTATAAGCCCCGGTTTCGCCCTGGAAAGCAACTACGGTGCCTTCAGCACTCTTGGCTACGCTCATTATTTCTTTATAAATGCTTTCGATACCTGCCTGGCTTATCTTCTCTTCCCGGGCGACTGTTTTTACATTTTCCAGGACTCTTTGTTCTCTGGCGATATCCTCGATTTGTTTGCCCTGCTTCATTTTTTCTTTGCCTATTTTTTCAACAGTTCTTATCCTCTCGGCGATAAGCCTGACTAGCCGGGTATCAGTTTCATCTATTTTTTTCCTCAAGTCTTCCAGGCTCATTTTGTAACCTCCGGGGTAAATTCTGTCTAGGTCTATTTTATCACTTTCGGAATCAGTCCGGCTCTCAGGGCGAAGTCGCAGAGGGTTACCGCCATCATTGCCTCGACCACTGGCACCGCCCTGGGTACAATACAGCTATCATGCCTGCCCTCAACCAGTAAGCTGGCGGCTTGTCTTTTTTTAATATCAACCGTTTCTTGTTTGATGGCTATCGACGGTGTTGGCTTGACCGCTACCCTGAGCACGATTGGCATCCCGTTACTGATGCCGCCGAGGATACCCCCGGCATTATTGGTTATGCTAACTATTTTACCGTCGGTGATGGTAAAGGGGTCATTGTTTTCTGAGCCTCTTTTGCCGGCGGCGGAGAAGCCTGAACCGAATTCAATACCCTTCACCGCTGGGATGGCAAAAATGGCTTTGGAGAGGTCACCCTCCAGGGTATCAAAGATTGGTTCCCCCAGACCAACGGGCATATTGAGAGCCAAACCTTCGATAATTCCGCCAATACTATCGCCTGCCTTTTTGGCTTGCTCAATTACTCTGGCCATCTCTGCGGCGGCGGTAAGGTCAGCGCATTTGAGCGGATTTTTCTCTACATTGGCTCTTATTTCATCGAGACCTGTGGTGGCGGCTCTGATGCCTCCTATATCAATAGTATGGGATAGCACCTCAATACTAATCAGGTTAAGTAATTTCTTAGCTACGGCTCCGGCCATAACCATAGTTGCCGTAATCCTGCCTGAGAATCTACCCCCACCCCGGAAGTCATTAAAGCCACCATACTTGGTAAAGGCGGTGTAATCGGCGTGACCGGGTCGGGGCAGGAACCTGATTTTTTCGTATTTACTGGAATCAGCATCCTGGTTCCATATCAGTAAGCAGATGGGGGCGCCCGTAGTGTGTCCGTTGAAGATGCCGGAGAGAATCTCAACCTTATCTTCTTCGGCTCGGGTGGTTGAGGCGATACTTGCCCCCGGTCTTCTCTTATCGGACTCTTTCTGGATGTCCTCCTCGGTGAGGGGTAAGCCGGCTGGGCAGCCATCAATAGTCACCCCGACACACCTGCCGTGGCTTTCGCCAAAGCTGGTGATAGTGAATAGTTTTCCCAAACTATTTTCCATCTATCTTCACCTCGCCCCCGATACTTTTAAGCGTCGCCCAGAACTCAGGGTAGGTCTTGGCGACACATTCCGCACCTTCTATCGTAGTTTGGCCAGCTACCGAACCGAGCAGACTAAAAGCCATGGCAATACGATGGTCACCGTGACTATCGATGACCGAACCTCTGGCTGGTGAGCCGGTAATGCTCAATTTGTTTGGCTTCTCAACGACTTTGATACCCATTCTCTGCAGTCCCTCTGTTACCGCTGAAACCCGGTCTGATTCTTTCAGGCGGGCTCTAGCTATCCCGCTAAACTGACTGGTGCCATCGGCGGCGGCCGCCAGTACCGCCATAGTGGGCAGCAGGTCAATACAGTTGGTCAGGTCAGCCCTTATTGCTCCTAATCTTGACTTGCCTACGCTAACTGAATTTTCCCCGGTAGTGACTGAAGCCCCTATCTCTTTCAAGAAGTCTACTATTACTCTATCACCTTGTAAACTTCCTGCATTCAGATTTTCCACCTCAATTTCTCCGCCTATTGCTCCCAGGGCGAGCAGGTATGAGGCTGAGGACCAGTCGCCTTCTATCCTGAATTTAGCTGGTTTATAGGTTTGCTTTACTGTGGTAAATTCCCTGAGGTCTGCCGAAGAGGCTACTTTGATACCGAACTTTGCCAGATATTCCAGGGTCATTTGAATATAGGGCTGTGATTCCAGGGGTGTGGTTAGCCTGATTTTAATGCCCTCATTGGCGCAGGGGGATATCAGCAATAAGGCAGAGACGAATTGCGAGCTGATATTACCAGCTAATTCGGTAACCCCGCCTTTTAACTTACCCCCGCTCACTACTATTGCCTGCTCATCCTGGTAACAATCAACCCCTAACTGCCTGAGTGCCTGGAGCAGGGGTTCTATCGGTCTGCGGGCCAGAGATGGTGCTGAGGTCAAGCGACATCTGCCGGGGACGAGTGAGCTGATGGCGGTCATAAATCTGAGCGTCGTTGCCGATTCCCGGCAGAACAGGTCGCTATCGGGCTCACGGAAATTGCCCCCGCTGACCTGCCAGGAGTTTTTACTCTGCAGGACAGGCACTCCGATTTTATCTAATACCTCAGTAGCCGCTTCAGTATCATCTGAACCTAAGGGAGATATTATTTCACTCTTACCCTTAGCCAGGGCAGCGCACATCAGTCCCCGAATAGTGTAGCTTTTCGAGGAAGGGGCTGTTACCCTGCCCTTTATCTCGCTTTTAGAAATTAAAGCTTTCATTCTTCTGCCAGCTTTTCGATTATTTCCTCAGCCACGGCATTGATGACCAGATTTGAGGTATTGATGGTAATATCGGCGGCCCGCTCATAAAAGGGTTTTCTGAATTTTAGCAGATTCCGGATAGTCAGTGCCGGGTCATCGACCTCAAGTAGTGGTCTTTGCCCCATCCCGGTTGAGACTCGCTTGAGGATGGTTTCAGGCGAGGCGGTGAGATAAACTATCCGGGAGCTTTCTCTCAGTCGGTCAATGTTTATTTTGTTGAGGACGATGCCGCCTCCGCAAGCGATAACGGCATTTTTCTGCGAGGCAGCCTCTTTGGTAATCTCAATCTCAAGCTCTCGGAAAGCGATTTCCCCATCCTGTTGAAAGATTTCAGGTATGGATTTACCCGCTTTTTGCTCAATTAGTGCATCCATCTCAATGAATTTCAGGTTCAGCTTTTTTGCCAGCACCCGGCCGACGGCCGTTTTACCCGTCCCCATAAAACCTATCAGAGCGATATTAGTTTTCATAGTTTTTTGCTTGGTTGCTAGCTTTCCCATTTTTCAAGTAACTTTATTGCTTCTGCCTTCATCAGTTCTACCGGTGCTTTCCGGCCGGTCCACATCTCAAAGGCTAAAGCTCCCTGCCAGACCAGCATATCCAGCCC
>JACQOL010000083.1 GCA_016202555.1 Chloroflexota bacterium
GTAAATATGTTAGAAAAACAGGAGAGAGCAAAATTGAAAACACCGGTAGCCAGACTCAAAAGTCAATTCAGGAATCAATCAGAAAAATGCTACGTGGGTAATTGTAGCAGCAATGAGGCTGAAGAAGAGCCTCCCAGTAGACGTGTTGTCTCTAAAAATCAGGAGGAAGAACCTCCAGGTAGTACTAAAAATAGATACCGCCTCTTTGGGAATGTCCCTGACACCTTATGGAATGACTGGAAGTGGCAGTTCCGCAACAGAATCACCAGCGTCAAACAGTTAGCCGAATTTATCCCCATCTCACCCGCAGAACAAGCTCAGCTCAGACTGGTAACGATGCGCTATCCCCTCTCGATTACACCTCATTACCTTTCTTTAATCAACCCAAATGACCCCGATGACCCGATAAGAAAGCAGTCGCTACCATCTATCCTGGAAATGACCATGGGCTTAATGGGTGCGGAAGACCCACTGAATGAGAAAGGAGACTCCGTAGTCCCGGGTTTGGTGCACCGTTATCCTGACCGAGTATTGATGGTACTGACCGATATCTGTGCTATGCTCTGCCGGCACTGCACCCGCAAAAGAGAATGGCGTAATGGTGGCTGGGTCCGCCCTCCGTCTGAAATTGAAGCGATGCTTGATTATATCCGACGGCATAAGGCAATCAAAGATGTTATTATCTCCGGTGGCGACCCTCTTACCCTTTCTACCCGCCGTCTGGAGGATATTATTTCCAGAGTAAGAGAGATAAAACATGTTGAAATTATTCGTATTGGTACCAGGTTTCCGGTGGTGCTGCCCCAGCGTATCGACCAGGAACTTTGTGCTATGCTGTCTAAGTATGGACCAATATGGCTTAATACCCACTTCAACCATGTCCGGGAAATAACTCCGGAAGCGGCCGAGGCGTGCGATCGTCTGGTGCGAAGCGGTGTTCTGGTGAACAACCAGTCTGTTCTGCTGCGTGGTATCAATGATACCGTTGAGGCAATGACACAACTGTGTCGTGGGCTTCTCAGGATAAAGGTACGTCCTTACTACCTCTTTCAGTGTGATGAGGTGCAGGGAACAGAACATCTGCGGACACCGGTGGAGACAGGTATTGAGATACTTGAGGGTATGCGTGGGCGTATTTCAGGACTGGCAATCCCTACCTTTGTTATTGACCTGCCCCATGGTGGTGGCAAAGTCCCCATCCAGGCAAACTATGTCCTGGCAGAGACTGAAAATAAGCTGACACTGAAGAACTATCAGGGTCGTATCTTCCGCTACCGCAATCCCACGAAGCATGTGCAAGGGGAATTCCCGGTGGAGATGTTGTATCCCGCAGAAAATGTGACGGTGAGCCCGGCAGGTGACGAACGGAGACTTGGATTAGAAAGGGCTTATAATGCGAATCGGGTTAGCCTACGATCTTAAGGAAGCAATAACTGAGCTGCCCAGCAGTGATGACGCTCTGGAGGAGTACGACTCTGCGGAGACCGTAGAGTTTATTGCGGCGGCTCTTGAGGCTGAAGGACATTCCGTTGTCAGGCTTGGTGGCGGCCGGCAGTTTCTCTTAAATATTCTCCCCGAGCATGTTGATTTTGTCTTTAATATCGCTGAGGGAAGGGGTAACTATCGCAGCCGGGAGGCACAGGTGCCTTCAGTTCTAGAGATGCTGGATATACCCTATTCCGGTTCTGGCCCGCAATGTCTTGCCATCTGCCTGGACAAACCTTTAACTAAGAAGCTGGTTGCGATGGCAGGAGTGCTTACCCCGCAGTGGCAAGTAATAACTGATAAGCAAGAGCTCGGTCAGCTCGCTGATGGTAGTTTCCCATTCCCGGCTATTGTCAAACCGGCCTATGAAGGCTCAAGTAAGGGAATCCGGCTCAGTTCCGTGGTTGACAATCCAGAACAGGCGATTGATGCTGTTGAGAGGTTATTGGAGAATTACCGGCAACCGGTGATGCTGGAAGAGTTTATCGTCGGTGATGAAGTTACCGTCGGCATTATCGGTAATTTCCCGCCAAAAGTGGTGGGGATAATGCGCATACTGCCCAAAAGAAAGGATGGCTATTTCGTCTATTCACTGGAAGTGAAACGTGATTACTTAAATTTGGTGGACTATGAGTGTCCTGCTCGCCTTGAGCGGAAAGTGTTGCAGAATTTAGAGCTGTCCAGCCTCAGTACTTTTAAGGTTTTAGGGTGCCGTGACTTCGCTCGGCTGGATTTCAGAATCAATGCTGACGGAGTGCCCTATTTTATTGAAATAAATCCCTTGTCGGGGCTGGGTAGCTACAGCGACCTGGTGATAATGGCAAAAGAGGTGGGGCAGACCCATCAAGAACTTATCACTGGTATTCTGAACGCTGCCCTTGAGAGGCATCCGCAATGTCTAGGCGTGTAGCTATCGTCTATAACGAACCATATCATTCACATTATGATGCCGTCGGCGAAGAAAAAGCGGTGCTCGGTGTTCTTGAGGCGGTGGCTGCGGTGCATCAGGCTTTACTTGAGCTTGACTATAGCGTCATTCGTATGCCTCTGCCCCCGCCTCTTGAGCGGGCTGCAAAAATCTTAAGAGACCTTGATACCGATATCGTCTTCAACCTCTTCGAGGGTTTTGATGGTTACCCTGAGACAGAAGCCATCGTGACGGAGATTATATCGGCAATAGGGCTACCCTCTACCGGCTGCCCCAGCTCAATGCTCAGGCTGGCTTTAAACAAGGCGAAGATGAAGGCGGTTCTTAAAAGCGCTCTAATCCCGACGCCCGACTTTCAGCTACTGAATCCGGAGACACTGCCTCTTTTCCATCTGGATTATCCCTGTATTGTTAAGCCGTGTTGCGAAGATGCCAGCCATGGGATGTCAGCCGACAGTATAGTCAATAATTTTTCGGCTCTGGAGCGGCAGGTCAGATTTATCGACAACACCTACCGGGGGGGTGTTCTGGTTGAAAAATTTATTGATGGGCGTGAGTTTAGCGCTACCGTTCTGGGTGACTCCGGAGGCACCGTTCTCCCCATCTCTGAGATAGCCTATTCCCTGCCTCCCGGAATGCCCAGACTGCTCACTTTTGCTGCCAAATGGGAGCCGTCCAGCCCTTACTTTCAAGGCACCAGTCCAGTTTGTCCGGTTGATATCGGGGATAAAGAAAGGGAAGACATTAGCAAGACGGCTCTGGCCGCTTTTAAAGTCCTCGGCGGTGTCGGCTACGCCAGAGTGGATATGCGACTTGATGCGGAGGGACAAGTAAATGTTATTGAGGTGAACCCCAACCCGGACATTTCTCCCGGCTATGGTGCGTCACGCCAGGCGGAAGTCGCTGGGATTACTTATCCCAAGTTCATTGGTAAGATTATGCAATTGGCTCTGGAGAAGCAACCGCCGTGGGCATCAGCATCCGTATCATGACTCAAGCAGATAAGCCTGCTCTAATGCACATACTGCGCCACACTCCTGAATTTAAGCCCTATGAGGTACTTGTCGCCGAAGAGGTTATTGACAGTTACCTGGGTGACCCCGGTAGCTCAGGATTTTATACACTGGTAGCCGAGGCTGACTCAACTGTTGCCGGTTATATTTGCTACGGTCCTACCCCGCTGACGGAAGGTACCTGGGATATTTACTGGATGGCAGTGGCACCGGATAAGCAAAAACAGGGAATCGGCAGCTCTCTTATTGGGATGGCAGAGGATGAAATCAGAAAAAAGCAGGGAAGGCTGGCGGTTATTGAGACATCATCCATACCAAGCTATGCCAACACCAGGCACTTTTACAGTCGTCATGGCTACGAAACAATCGCTTCTCTCCCTGATTTCTACTCCATCGGGGATGATAAAGTCATCCTGCTAAAGCGTCTGAGGTGAAATTAAAATCACCTCAATAATAATCCTTATAATCGTCTTCATGCTAATCGCCATCCGGCAGATTGGCAGTATCAAGCTCCAGATATGGCAGATAATGCTGCTCGGGGCGCTGGGGGTTCTGTTAGCCGGGCAGATATCTCCGGGAAGGGCGCTCAAGTCAATAAATATCGATGTGATGCTTTTCCTGTTTGGAGTTTTTGTCATCGGGCAAGCCCTTGAAGATAGCGGTTACCTGGCTCATCTTACCTACAAGCTGTTCGGTCGGGCGAGGTCGTTTAATAGCCTGGTACTCTACATTCTGTTTGGGGTGGGTATGTTTTCGGCTCTTCTCATGAACGACACACTGGCGATTATCGGTACTCCCGTTGTTTTGTCGCTAGCGAGGAAAACTAATACCCAGCCCAAGGTTTTGTTGTTTGCATTAGCTTTTGCGGTAACAATCGGCAGCGTCCTCAGTCCGATTGGTAACCCTCAAAATCTGTTGATTGCCATCCACGGGAATGTGCCCAATCCCTTTATTACCTTCTTGCGATTTCTGCTGGTGCCGACCCTGGTGAATCTTTTGCTGGCTTATCTGCTGCTGCGGTTGTTCTACCGGAAGCACTTTTCCAGCCAGCCTTTAGCTTATACGCCAGAGGTAATCAGCGACCCGAAACTGGCGGTTCTTTGCCGGATTTCGCTGATTCTGCTGGTTATTATGGTCGGAGCTAAGATTCTAACCGTGCTCATCGGATTGGAGGTTGATTTCAGACTGACTTATATTGCCCTCGTTGCGGCATTGCCTATCATCGCCTTTCTTCCGCAGAGACCCGGGATACTTAAGAGAATGGACTGGTCTACCCTGGTTTTCTTTGCTGCGATGTTTGTGCTGATGCAAAGCGTTTGGGATACTGGTGTTTTCCAATCAGCTATCAATGCTTCACACCTGGATATTACCTCAACCGGAGTGATTTTAGCAGTAAGTATTTTGCTCAGTCAGCTCCTTTCCAATGTTCCACTGGTTGCTCTCTATTTACCGATGCTGGGGCAGGGAGGAGCCTCGACCGTGGGAATGATGGCACTGGCGGCGGGAAGCACTATCGCCGGGAACCTTTCCATCCTTGGGGCAGCGAGTAATGTCATTA
>JACQOL010000069.1 GCA_016202555.1 Chloroflexota bacterium
AGCTTACAGATATGCCGGTAGCTGATGCCGGGGTAAAAGTGAACTTGGTCATTACCCAGGCTTTCGTTCAAGGCAGCGATAAGTTGCTCCGCCTCACCGGTAGTGATATGCCCGGCACTGTAGTCCCACATCCTACCATCACGGATAGCCACTAGATTACAGCGAAAAACAACATCCCCCTCACCGATGTCAATACCCATACTCGCCGCTTCAATAGCAGCCCGGCCCCGATAATGGAGCTTAGAGTCATAACCAAGTATCGACATACAGGCGCCGTCACTGGAAGGCTCCATCCCAGGCGGCACGGTGCGCACCCGCCCCAGAATACCCTGCGGCACCATCACATCCAAATTTGGCGTATCAGCCAGCTCAAAACAGGTCTTACTCCCGCGCTCTGGCAGGGGCAGCCCGGCAGCGCCATCAATTATCAGAACGCAATACTTCACCCGTTTAATCCTATCCCTTGCTGAATAAGGCAAATCCGCTTATAATGGTTTTTCAGCGGGGCGTAGCGCAGCCTGGTTTAGCGCGCAGCGTTCGGGACGCTGAGGTCGGTGGTTCAAATCCACTCGCCCCGACTTTCACCGTTTTGTCAATAGTAACATACGAGCTCCATTATGTCTATATATTTTAGTTGGTAACCCTACCTCTCAAAAGTCCAATATGTTCTGGACGATTACAAAGACTTGACAGCACGCCTCACCTTAGTGGTATATTATAGCCAAACTGAATAGTAAATATGACTGGGTGCCTAAAAGGGCTCAAATGGAGAGCAAGCCGGTG
Source organism: Chloroflexota bacterium (assembly GCA_016202555.1). GTDB lineage: Bacteria > Chloroflexota > Dehalococcoidia > Dehalococcoidales > UBA2162 > JACQOL01. The sequence continues at coordinate 784 of JACQOL010000069.1, forward strand.
TAATTCCGGCACAGTGCCGCTTACTGTAACAGTCAGAACGCCAACCCTGTCGAGTATAGTCTGCCTCCGCGGAGTAGGGGGTGGGATTTATTTTTAGTAAATCCCCCTGTTCTGTTAAGCAGGGGGTTTTGTTTTGTCGGAGGGAGGGAAAGCCGAGAACTGTGTCTATACCCATCCGGCTAACGGGCTACCGGCAGTCCTGGTTAATCCCGGTAATGGCCGGGCATCGGACTTGAAGAAGCTAATTGAAAGGAATCAGGTTTAGTGGCCATCTATTTTCTGTTCATATTTTTGCTGGCAGTGGTTATTGACCTGACTTTAGGTGAACCACCTCATCTTATCCACCCGGTAGTGTGGATGGGAAAGGTGATTTCATTGCTAATAAAAGATGGGGGCGGCCGCTCTCCTGCCATCCAATTTTTTTACGGACTGGTAGTGGTTGTGGTTACGGTCGGCATCTTTACCATCCCCGTCTATCTGCTTCTTTTCTACCTGCGGAACCATAGTCCGTTAGCCTATATCGTCCTGGCTGCCATAATTCTTAAAACCACCTTTTCCATAAAAGAACTACGGAACTCGGCGCTGAAGGTCAGGGACTATTTGGCGGCGGATAAGCTGACTGAAGCCCGCTTTGAGCTACGTTCCCTGGCTGGTCGTAACACCAGCCAACTGGATAAAAGCTTAATAGTATCTGCCACGGTTGAATCAGTGGCGGAAAACAGCTGCGATAGCTTTGTCGCTCCATTATTCTATTTTTTATTTTTCGGTGTGCCTGGGGCAGTCGTCTACCGGGCAATTAACACTCTTGATAGTATGATTGGCCATCGTGGGGAATTTGAGTACCTGGGGAAATTTGCCGCCCGTTTGGATAGTATCGTTAATTTTATCCCAGCTCGGATTACCGCCCTGGTCATCGTGCTGGCGGCACGAATACAGGGAAAGAACGCCTCCGGAGCCTGGCAGATAATGTGGCGCGACCGAAGCAGGACAGCCAGCCCAAATGCCGGTTGGACGATGAGTGCCATTGCCGGTGCTCTGGACGTGCAATTAGAAAAGGTTGGCTATTATAAACTGGGGGATAATCATAACTCTCTATCAGTGAGCACGATAGATGCTTCTTTACAAATAGTAATGACGGCTGCTCTCATCTGGAGCTTACTACTCGTTATTACCGGGGTGATTTATTATGTTACGACCTAAGCCAAATATCGACAAACTTATCTCCGCTACTCACGGCGGCATCAACTATCTTGAGCTTGAGAAACTGGGTATCTCACCAGCCGACATTCTCGATTTTAGTGTCAGCGTCAATCCTTTTGGACCGCCGCCGGGTATTAAAGAAGCCCTGAATCAGGCATCAATTGACCGCTATCCTGACTCCGAAGCTACGGAACTCGAGCAACTGCTAGCCGGGAGATTAAACATCGCTCTGGATAACCTCGTCATTGGTAGTGGCTCGACCGAGCTTATCAGACTGGTAGCTACCGCCTATTTTGACACTGATGACCTGGTTATTATCCCTCAGCCGACTTACGGTGAATATGAAATTGCCTGTCATCTGGTCGGTGCCCGGGTGCTTAAGCCACCGATGCTGGAAAATTTTCACCTGAATCTAGCTGAAACGATGAGTTTAATTCGTCGGCACCAGCCCAGAGGCATCTTTCTCTGCAATCCTAACAACCCGACTGGTCAATATTTATCTCAGGAAGAGGTAAAGAAAATTCTGTCGGTGGCTAAAGATAGCCTGGTAGTGTTGGACGAAGCCTATATTGCCTTTGCCGAGAATACCTGGGCATCGGTTGACTTGATAGAACGGGGGAATTTGGTTATCCTGAGGTCAATGACCAAGGATTATGCTCTGGCCGGACTACGCCTTGGCTACGCAGTGGCAACGGAGTCAATCATCTCAGTTCTCAAACGAGTCAGACCACCGTGGAATGTAAGCTCGGTCGCCCAGGCGGCCGGAGTTTTCGCCCTTAAGGCTGACGGTTATCTTGATACCTGCGGGATGAAGATTAAAGAGGCAAAGGAATTCCTGGTGAAAGAGCTTAGCCGTCTGGGATTTTCACCATTACCTTCGCAAGCTAATTTCTTCCTGGTCAAAGTTGGCGACGCTGCTAAATTCAGACAGGCGTTACTCAACAAGGGTATTTTAGTTCGGGACTGTAGCTCCTTTGGTTTACCTGATTACATTCGACTGGCGCCACACAGTATCGCTGACTGTCAGAAACTGATTGCAGCGATAAAAGAAAGCGAGGTTTACCGCAATGTCAGCTAAAGTTTTGATGATACAGGGCACCGCTTCCTCAGTGGGTAAGAGCGTGCTCGTAACCGCGCTATGCCGTATTTTCCTTCAGGATGGCTTCAAAGTTGCCCCCTTCAAAGCCCAGAACATGGCCCTTAATTCCTTTGTTACCAGAGAGGGCGGGGAAATCGGCCGGGCTCAGGTGGTGCAGGCAGAAGCCGCTGGGATTGAGCCCACGGTTGACATGAATCCCGTGTTGCTGAAACCGGAGGCGGATGCTAAATCTCAGGTTATCGTCCTCGGCAAAGTGATTAAGACCATGAAGGCAAACCAATATTATGATTATACTCCCTATTTAATTAGGGTGATTGAAGACTCCCTTAATCGCTTGCGCTCCATATATGACATCGTGGTGATTGAAGGAGCCGGTAGCCCGGCCGAGATAAACTTAAAAGAAAGGGAAATCGTCAATATGAGGGTCGCCCGAATGGCCAATGCTCCCGTCCTTCTGGTTAGCGATATTGACCGAGGCGGTGTCTTCGCTTCAATTATCGGCACTCTGGAGCTTTTAACTGACGAGGAGCGCGACCTGGTTAAGGGATTGATTATCAATAAATTTCGTGGCGACCTGGCCTTACTGAAGCCAGGACTGGACTTTTTAGAGAAAAGGAGCGGCAAGCCAGTGCTGGGGGTTATTCCCTACTTCCGGGATATTAAAATTGCCCAGGAGGACTCGGTCTACCTGGATGAAAGACAAGCTGATTCATCAAGTCAAGACGTGGATATCGCCATAATCCGCTTACCTCACATCGCTAACTATGATGACTTTGACCCACTGGAGAAACTGGGTTACACGGTGCGATATATTACTGAGTCTTCAGAACTGGGTAAGCCCGACCTGATTATCCTACCCGGCACGAAGAGCACCATCGCCGACCTGGTTTACCTGCGAGAGCGAGGGATAGCTCCGGCGATTATCCAGCGGGCAAAGGCGGGCACACCGGTGATAGGGATTTGTGGCGGCTATCAAATGCTGGGGAAGACAATTAATGACCCGGATAGAGTTGAATCGCCCGAAATCAGCGTTGCCGGATTAGGCTTATTGGATATCGAGACTACCTTTAGCCAGGTTAAGACTACCACCCAAATCGGAGCCAGAGTTGTCGCCAATAAGGGTCTATTCGAAGGACTTAGCGGAGTCGAGATTATCGGCTACGAGATTCATATGGGGCAGAGCAGAAGCCAAAATCAGGCACCGGCGTTTCAAGTCGTTGAGACGCCTCAGGGGAAAGCCGATTATTTTGATGGAGCAGTCAGCGATGACTGTCTCATCTTCGGCAGTTACATTCACGGCCTATTTCACAATGTTAATTTCACCCATACTCTATTGAATCGGCTACGGCAGCTCCGCGGTCTGCCGGTAACCGACACCATAGCAATCGACAAGGATGAGCAGTATAACGAGCTGGCTAGAATCGTCAGGGCAAACCTTGATATGAGACAGGTCTACCAAATAGCTCTGGGGAGAGAGCATGGCTGAAAAAGTCAAGAGGGGTCTAATTCAAGTATATACCGGTGAGGGCAAAGGCAAAACTACCGCGGCACTCGGTCTCGCCGTAAGGGCTACCGGGCGCGGTATGAAGGTGGGCTTTATCCAGTTTCTCAAAGGGAGAGCCAGCGGTGAGCACTTGTTTCTGTCCCAGTATCCTGCCTTTAAAATCGTTCATATGAGTGTCGGGAGCAGTTTCAATAAACCCCGAGAACAGATGCTCCAAGAGGCACGGCTGACTTTCGCCTATGCCGAAGAACAGCTGCTAAGTGGTAACTATGATTTACTGATTCTGGATGAGATTTTCCTCGCTATCCATAAGGAACTGATTACTACCGAACAGCTCCTTAACCTACTGGATAAAAAGCCAGACTCACTTGAGTTAGTTCTAACTGGACGGCACGCCCCACCGGAAATAGTCCAGCGGGCTGATTTGGTTACTGAGATGCGTAAGATTAAGCATCCCTTTAGTCAAGGTATTCGCGCCCGGCGCGGTATTGAATTTTGATAAATGAATTTACCGGTTTGAGTTTCGAGATAACTGTGGTGGCGACCAGAGCCGAACTGCTAAGTTAGGAATGGTTTGGACAGAAGCTCACCAGCGATTTTTAACTAATATTTTAACAATGATGCGGAAACCGATGCCGCAGAGAATACCGTAACGCTGCGGGTCTATCTCAGGATTCAGAATTAAGAAAACTTTAATAGCCTGCTTTTTGGGCCACTTGGTCTCGGGTCAGACTTAAGCATAGCAGTACTCCCAGTCCAGAGGTAATAGCTCCAGTTATGAAGGTTAGTTGTTGCCCCCAGATGCTCCAAAGAAATCCACCCAAGGTGGAACCAGCGATAATCCCGATATCTTCGCAGGCTCCGTAAATTCCCATAACAGTACTTTGCTGTTGCCGTGGTACATTACCTGATAGCAAGGCTACCGCAGCAGGGCTAAACATTGCCATACCTAAACTACGGATAGAGACGAAGACTATAATCCAGGAGAAATTCTGGGCAAAGGCCAGCCCGACCATACCGGAAGCGGAGATAATAATGCCCAGTATCATCAAATCCCTTTTCCCGTAGCGGTCAGCCAGCCAGCCCATCGGGAAGAGTAACACCATCGTAACCAGCCCGCTAACAGTGAAGATAATACCAACTTCGGTAGCCGTTGCTCCCGCTACCTGTGTAGCAAGGAGGGGGAGGAAAGTTCCCGAAATACCCATCTCCAGATGCTGAAGAATAGCTGCCGTACAGAGGATAATAACAGGGCGAGAGCGATAAATCGGTCCAACCGGCGGAATCTGGTCAGTTAGGGCGGGAACGGCAGGTAGTTCATCCTTGAGCGGTCGAATTCCCCTTAAACCAGTTACTGCCATAATGCCGCTCAGCAGGGCCACCCCACTGGAAATGAAGAAGACCGAGGGAAATCCGCGCCAATCAACAATAAAGCCCCCGACGAAAGCAGCTAGGCTTCTGACCGCTGCCATAATCGAAGCGTAGATAGCCATAAAGGTCGCCTTTTTCATTAGCGGCGCTGCGGCGCCAATATACCCCCGTCCCACCGGGAATATCATCGAACGAGCGATACCCCAGAGGAAAAAGAGTAGAAAAATAAGAGGAAGCTTCTGGGTTAAGGTAAAGCTAAAGACGACTAGAGCACAAACAAGGGCGGCGATACCCATTGGGAACTTTAGCCCTAACTTATCGGTTATCCAGCCACCAGAGCCTTCGCCCAGTACCATGCCGACCATTGCTACAGAAACCATCAGACCCAGTACAGTGGGGATAATCCCGATAGAGGTCAGATAAAGAGGCATAATGGGTTGCAAAATACTTATGGAAAGACTACCCAGTAGCACGACAGTGATTATTCGTACCAAATCGCTACTAAAAATTCTTTTCATCTGGCCGATATTTCAAACCTAAATTTTACTTGGGTATTTAAGCTCTTACCGGTTAAGTGACTGCTACTTTTGTCCTTAGCGGTCGGACCTCAGAATGAGGTGAGGGATTCCAATAAAATAACATATCGGGATAAGGATGACAACAAACCCTTTGTCACTTTTAATGCCCGTGGTGCTATAAGCACTACCGCCAACATCGCTAAAACGGGAAAACCGAGCTAGTAGATACTCCAGAAGCCAAACGGAGATGAGACTAACCGAGCGCTGAGATATTCCAACGAGCAGAGGCTTGACAAAAACGACCCGAGGGTATATAAGAGTTATATTGGGATGGTTTCCATTATAACTATAGTTAAAAAAAAGAGGAGAGGCAGGTGAATTGTCACCAGTTACGCTTCGGCAATTATGACAAATCAGAATAAGACTGGGAGATGACCGGAAATGAAAGTTTCACGGTATAAGCG
>JACQOL010000075.1 GCA_016202555.1 Chloroflexota bacterium
AACCAGTACTAAGGAGAACTTAGCGAAAATGCTCGCCGGGGAGCAAGCCGCCAACAAGGGGAAGCGAGAAGCAGCGGTTAAGGCTAGAGAAGCCGCCGGGGACGAAACTCATGAGGTCTTCGACGAATCAAGTCGTGATGAAGCTCGTCACGCTCGCATACTCGATGGTCTGTTGAAACGCTATTTCTAAAGAAGACGATGAGAAAGAGCCAACAACGCACCGCTATCTTTGAAGAACTAGGGAAACTGAAGAGTCATCCCCGGGGGGATGAACTTTATGACATCGTTCGTCAGAGATTACCTCGAATAAGCTTGGGCACCGTCTATCGTAATCTGGAATTGTTACGACAGCGAGGGATGGTGCTCGAGCTTCCCTGCGGAGACTTCAATCGCTATGATGGGAAGATATCCCCCCACCATCACTTTCTCTGTCGGCAATGCCGGCGACTTTGGGATTTTAACCCAGATATTGCTCCGGGAGAGTCTAAGCCAATAAAGAATACGGCTGATTTTCAAATCGAAAGCCAGTTCACTGTCTTTTACGGTCTCTGCCGTCAGTGTTTAGCGAAGACATAGTGACAAAGCTATCTTCTTTTGTCTCGCCAGTTGTGACTCAAAATACGATAAGAGTAAATAATGGGAAGTGATTATGTCAGCCCGGCTGATGATGGGCAGTTGAAGATAGGTAAAGATACAAAGGAAAGGGCAGACCTTCTATTTGAAGCCCTGCCCTGCATTCGTTCCACTTTCTCCTCTTTTCGGTAATCACTACCGTAATGCCTTTATTCATAACCGAGGCTACTATAAACGAGGAGCTCGGGAACCTTCAGTTTACCATTACTTTTCATCCTTCTCATCTCCTTCTCCTTCATTCAATTATATTAAACCATTTCTCTTGATGCAGGTCTGTAGCTTTTATCACAAAACGTTTGATTGCTACTGCTCTACCCCTGTGCTAGAATGTCATTGCTTTGGAAGACAGTAGAAAAGACCTGAAATACTGGGTAGGCTTTAGCCTGATACCGGGTATTGGTCGTGTCCGACTAACTCAGCTTGAGAGCTATTTTGGTAATCTGGCGGATGCCTGGACAGCGGCCCCGTCTGAATTAAAACACTCAGGACTGGATGATGGCTCAATACGTACCATTATATCCTGGCGGGCCAGGATTTCCCTGGAAACCGAGATGGAAAAGCTGGAGAGCTACGGAGTAAAAACGATTACCTACCACGACCACGATTATCCCTCCCGACTTAAAGAAATCTATGACTATCCGCCAATTATTTATCTCCGAGGCTCTCTGCTCCCTGAGGATGAGTGGTGCTTATCCGTAGTCGGTACCCGCCGTGCCACTGCCTACGGCCGGCAGGTAACCGAAGAAATTGTGGCCGACCTGGTGCGGAGTAAAATAACTATCGTCAGTGGTCTGGCAAAAGGGATTGACTCAGTCGCTCATCAAAGTGCCTTAGAAGCTGGGGGCCGGAGCCTGGCTGTTTTTGCCTGTGGGCTGGATACTGTTTACCCCAGTGAAAATGCTAATCTGGCTCGCCGTATCATGCAGCAGGGAGCTATTATCAGTGAGTATCCTTTGGGTACTAAACCTAAACCGGAACACTTTCCGCGGCGCAATCGCATCATGAGCGGACTCAGCCTGGGAGTTCTCGTTGTTGAAGCTGGAGATACCAGCGGCGCTATGATTACCGCCCATATGGCACTGGAGCAAAATAGAGAGGTGTTTGCCATTCCCGGCAGCATTCTCTCGCCAGCCAGCCTGGGTACCAATCACCTTATTCAAGAGGGGGCTAAGCTGGTTAGTGACTACACCGATATTCTGGAGGAGTTGAATCTGACGGTGGTGGCTCACCAGGTAGAAATGAAAGAGCTTATTCCGCCATCTGATACCGAGTCTTTACTATTAAGGCAGCTGGGCACCGAGCCAACTCATATTGATGCGGTCTGCCGCTCCAGTGGTTTGCCGGTAGCCACGGTCAGCAGCACCCTGGCGATGCTGGAGCTTAAAGGTTTGGTTAAGCAGGTGGGGGCGATGAATTATACTCTGGCTAAAGAAGCCAGACAGGAATATAGAGTAAAAGTAGAATAGCAACTATGGCTAAAAATCTAGTTATTGTTGAATCACCAGCCAAGACGAAGACGCTGAGCCGAATTCTCGGTAGCGGCTATAATTTAAAAGCTTCACTGGGTCATGTCCGGGACCTGCCCAAGAGCCAGTTAGGAGTAGATGTCGAAAACGGCTTCACGCCCAAATATGTAGTGCCCAGAGTGAAGAGTAAGATTGTCAGCGAGCTTAAAGAGGCCGCTAAAAAAGCCTCCATCATATATCTGGCGACCGACCCTGACCGTGAGGGAGAAGCTATCTCATGGCATCTGCTTTCGGTAATGAAAACTGACCATATACCCTACCATCGTGTCGTTTTCCATGAGCTGACCGAAGAGGCAATTAAAGAGGCTTTTAAACACCCTCGCTTGATAGATATGCCACTGGTTAATGCCCAGCAGGCACGGCGTGTTCTGGATAGATTGGTCGGTTATAAAATCAGCCCGTTGCTCTGGCGGAAGGTCCGAAGGGGTCTCTCCGCCGGCAGAGTTCAATCGGTAACACTGAAAATTATTGTTGACCGCGAGCGTGAGATTGAGAAATTTATTGCTGCCGAATACTGGACGATTGAGGCTGAGTTAACCAAAAAAGCACCAGCGACTAAGGCGATAGCCTTCCGTGCTATGTTGGTTGGTCTGACTGATGGCACCAAGCTGAACATTCCCAATCAGGAAGAAGCTACCGCCATTAAGGATGAGCTGGAACAGGCTGGCTACAGCGTGATTAAGGTGCAAACAAAAAAGGTAACCCGCCAGCCGGCTCCGCCTTTTATCACCAGTACCCTGCAGCAGGAAGCCTGGCGCCGTCTCCACTTCAGCGCCAAGCAGACGATGGCGATTGCCCAGCAGCTTTATGAAGGTCTGCCCATAGGTAATGAG
>JACQOL010000072.1 GCA_016202555.1 Chloroflexota bacterium
CTCTAATGGCACCCCGGCTCACCTCAGACCTTATCTTAATCGGACCTATCTGATAATGCTGATGAAATATGGACTTTACTCAGCCATTGTTGATGTCTTTGATACTGAGTTGGTGAAAATAGCCAAGGGTAAGATGCCCGAGATTGTTGACCTGATCTGCCGGGTACTGGATGGTGACAGACCTGACCTTGCTTCGTTAAGTCAAAAAGAGGTTGAATATGTGAAGACGGTCAGGGTGCTTACCGGTGAATCGCTCTATTCCCATTCCTGGCTTGAGGTATAGTCAGGTCACTTATTTTGTACTTTTTCCTGCCATAATATTAGGCTCTTTATTATCTACGTGCTTTCCAGTCCTCTCAGCTACTCACAGCCACAGCCTCTTCTGGCGTTAAGGAATCGGGTAAGCTCTGGCAAATTCTTGACATCAGTCTCGGTGGCAATCCAGTTCTTCTCCGGGGCGAATTTTGTCTTTAGCTCCTGAGTCATCCAGACTACTCTCGGCCAGCCACCATCTCCCTGCAGGAACTTAGACGAAGACAGATATTCTCTTGCGAAAGGAGCGTATCCCGATGATTGCTTACCGGAGGCGGCATTAGCCAGGTCATCCCAGCCTTTCCCGTCGGGGGTGGTCCCTTCATATGCTTGGTGCATTAGCCCGATGCCATCTACCTCTTTAATGTAATAGGCGATGCCCTTGAAGCAGCTACAGGCAGTGTGAGGATGGTCAAAAATACTGTGTAGAAAGACTCGCTTGGTGCGTCCCTCAGTGAACAACTCGGCAGCGGCGTTGACTCCCTCCCACTCGCAATTTTCGGTATTTAAGTAGCGTCCCTTTTTAATCACTGCCTGGAGGTCGCTTCCCGACTGTCTCACGCCCAGGTTGACGGAATCAAAGTCAGAGAGGATAGCTCGTGTTTTGACATGCATCCATGTTCTGGAGCTGGGGCCGCACTGTGGCGGACGCTCCGGAGTAATGATGCAAACATGTTCCAGAGCATGGGCATGACAGCGGGTGCAGGCATAAAAGAAAGGCTCAGTTTCCTCAGTGGCAGCAGCTATTACTTGTTTTCGTCTTTCACGGAAGGACTCCGCTTCTGTCTTCATCTTACCCAGCAGTTCAGAGCTGAAAACGAGGCGAACCTTGAGATGGTCAATCCGGAAGTGAGCTTTCAAACCATCATAATAAGTCTGGCCAAGCTCGGCCATCTGTAAAGGTAGGTCTGGGCGCCACCGAATAATGGGACAGCCTTCCTTTACCGTTGCGGAGACTCCGTCAATGTAGTTGATGAGGCGGGTGGCAAACTCCTCCAGGTAGTCAGTCATCGTAATATCTACCCTCGGGTCGCCGACGGCGATTTCAATACCAACATCAGCTCCTGGCTCACCCTTAATTTCCACGCCATCCCCTTTATCAATATTAGTCACCACAAATGAACTTAAGGCAGTGCCGCCGATAGAAGGGCCCTCTTTTATCTCTTCGGCGGTAAAAGCGACATCAAAGTTGTAAGGGATGTTTACCTGAAAGCGGAGACGGCGGCGTAGCCTTAGATTACCTAAGCTGAGAGCTTCATTTACCATAGCCTGGGGGTTATCAGCCCGGAGCACAGCGCCCTGAGGTAGGGTAAAAGAGGAAGGGACAACAGCGGGAATGCTAAGGTCTAAACCGCCGAGAAACAATGCTTTTTCTAGTGGAGTAAGCTTCTCTCTGGTTAGAAACATTACCCCCGGTCCATATTCTTGAATAAACTCAATAGCTTCATGAGCTTCACCTAAGGGGATGCGGCCGTAGATATGGGCATAGCGGACGAGGGCTTGATAGAAATAGATAGACGAGGTCGGGCGGGAACCGAGAAATTTGAATTGTTTGTTGGTTTTCAATGGCGAAGGGGCATTGTTGTCATCAGCGAGCACGGTATAGACCTGGAGGTGCTCTTGCTGGAGCCGGGTGGCTAGCTCATTTGTCTTCTCATCCTCTGCTCCCCAGACTAAAGCCCAGCCATCGGTGCTGTTTAGCCGCAGTAAGCGAGCCCTTAACTCTCTATCGGGGATGAAGAACTCCTCTTTATCCGGTTGTGATGCCTCAACAGCTTCAGCGATGGCTAGAAGGAGAGGCAATTCGTCTTCAAACCCGGCACCATCATTGTTTTTAGCTTGATGACGCAGGGCTTCCAGGTTTAGCTCACCGAAAAGGGATTGATTGAGTGGATAGGGTAACTGACTCTTTGGGAATGGGGTAACCGCTCCTACTTTTTTGAGTAGCTTTTGGGCAATAGATACGCTTTTAACTTTTATAGGCATTTTCTACCTCCTCTCGATACCTCTTATTGAAAGTTTAGCATATCGTTACCTGATTATCAAGCTCTTGTAAGCATCCATAACATGTTAGACTTTTGATGGGTATGAATATGAACCAACATGAATAGTTGTCCTGCCCGTCTTTTTCTGCTAAAGTAAGAAGGTGTTAGTGGGGCTGTAGTTCATTCGGGAGAACGTTTCACTGGCAGTGAAAAGGTAGGGGGTTCGAATCCCCCCAGCTCCA
>JACQOL010000074.1 GCA_016202555.1 Chloroflexota bacterium
ATGTTAATATATGTTAACAATGTGTCAACACCTATTGACAAGATAATACATATGTGCTATATTTACTCTAATAGAGCCAGATGTGATACTCTGTGAGTGTCACGCTTGGCTCTCTGGTTTTTGTTCTCCAGTATCGCTAATTATAGATTCTGAAGAGAGTTCCTTGGAGATAGCCCCGCTATAGTGAGCTCTCTCTGGCATCAGATAAAATCCAGGTCGTTCCTCTCCTTGCATAGTCTTGAGGTCTTTGGTTTTCTCCTTCAGCACCGTATAATACCTCTTTATTGCTGACAAAAATGTGTCTCCTGTCGGAACTCGGAAGGCTAGTCCGTTCTCTTCATATATACGTACAATGCTGGCCGCCATATCCGCAATCTGGATCCCGGCTGTTACCCTAGAATCAACGAAAAAAGGTGCATCGGCTATTGTTCTCATTGACTGCCCTTCCTCTGACCTGTAGAGAAACGAGTTGAACTTTAAAGATAATCCTCCAAATCGACAATCGCCATCAAATAACATTGTTACCGTGTCATTTGTCTCCTGGGCCAAAAGGTCACAGCGTTGGAGTAAATATCGAAATTGGTTTGGAAGATAATTTGACATCAATGGAAACATAGAGGGCTGGGGTCGCACCATTGTTATGGCAAAAATTACCACAGGGAGATTCCTGAGCAAATCGAAGAATGCCTCTACGAGTTCACGTTTTTCAGGAATTCTACGAAATGTTCCTCTGTTTAACAATCTCCATGCCTTAAATTCTAGGTCCTCTTTTTGTAATATATCGCGTTTCAGAGCATGAAGACGACCCGAGATAAAATGTGTTTCTTTTTCGTTGATGCATACAACAACACATGTAGGTCTTGTCGCGGCATCATTGGGGTGAGGATGTCCACTTTCATCAAAGAATGCTAACATTCTGTTACCTCCTCAAATCCGTTATCATATTTTGTTATGTTATTCCCTTTATCCCCACCCCATACGGCTTCCGTATTATACCACGCTCGGTGATAATGGCGGTGATGTATTTGTGAGGGGTAACATCAAAGGCGGGATTGGCGACATCGCAATCGGGGGCGATGCAGACACCCCGGATATGAGTCACCTCTTCAGCTTTGCGCTGCTCAATGGGGATTTCAGAGCCGGTTTTCAGGGAGGGGTCAATGGTGGTGGTGGGGGCTGCCACATAGAAGGGGACTTTGTTCTCTTTTGCCAGCACGGCTACGCTATAAGTGCCAATCTTGTTGGCGGTATCGCCATTGGCAGCAATGCGGTCGGCACCGACAATTACGCAGTCAATCTCACCCCGATTGAGAAAGTAGCCGGCCATCGAGTCGGTGATGAGGGTAACCGGGATATTCGCCTTCTGTAACTCCCAGACGGTGAGCCGTGCCCCCTGGAGTAATGGTCGGGTCTCGTCGGCGAAAACCTTTACCTTCTTGCCCTGCTCGCTGGCCCGGATGATGACGCCCAGAGCCGTGCCATAGCCGGTAGTAGCTAACGGTCCCGTATTGCAATGGGTGAGAATGGTAAAGCCATCCTGGATAAGCCCGGCACCAAGCCGGCTCAATTTCTCGGTGGCTTCAGCCTCTGCCCGGTGTATCCTAACGGCTTCCTTAACCAGTGCTTTTTTAATCCTCTCCACTTCTTTACCAGCTTCAGCCACTTTATTCATTCGCTCGATAGCCTGGAAAAGGTTGCGGGCGGTGGGCCGGGTGGCAGCAATGGTTTTGGTTATCTTCTTGAGCTTCTCCCGAAAATCCTTTGTTGAGTTAGTCTTGATTTCCAGGGCTCCCAGGGCAATAGCATAAGCTGCGGCGACACCAATGGCTGGGGCCCCCCTGATTTTCAACTCTTTGATGGCTGAGGCAACATCCTGATAACTGCTGGATTCCAGATAAACCTCTTCTTGCGGGAGCCGGGTCTGGTCGAGGATTTTCACCCGGTTACATAGCCATTCTATCGGTAGATAGCTTATTTTGCTCAATTCGCCCCCCTTTGGTTAGAGTCTATTTACTAATTATATTTGTTCATCGTTGCCTCAAGACCCTTGGTGAGCAGGCAGAGGATAGCTTCACTCACCGATGGTATGGTTTGAGTGAGAGTATGCCTTTCTTCGGAAGTAAAATCACTAAGCACATAAGCAATAATATCCTCTGTATCGCTAGATGGTCGACCAATACCTACCCGCAGACGGAAGAAATCCCGACTACCCAGTTCTGCTATGATGGACTCTACCCCCTTGTGCCCGGCAGCACTACCATCCTGACGAAGGCGAATCTTCCCTAGCGGCAGGTCGAGGTCATCGTGAATAACCAGGAGGTCATCCAGACCGATACTAAATTTCTTGACCAGCTGGCTGACTGCCTGCCCGCTCTGGTTCATATAGGTTTGAGGTCGGGCCAGCACCACTTGCTTACCGTCAACCTCACTGGTGCCAACACGGGCTTTGCCAAGTCTTCTATCAAAGCGAATGCCGTGGGCTCGGGCGAAATGGTTGAGACAGATAAATCCGACATTGTGACGGTTATTAGCATAGCCGCTCCCCGGATTGCCCAGTCCCACAATTAGCTTCATATGATTATTTTAATCCTATCCCATTTCCCCCTTCCCTTTGGTAACGGGGAGGGGGATTTTTCTAAAGAAGAGGGGCGAAGCCCCCCTTAGACACCCTTCCTCATTAAAATCAGCCTGTCACCCCTAAAAGCATGAGGAACTCCTCTTCGTTGATTTGCTTCGTGCCCAGAGCCTGAGCCCGAGTTAGTTTTGAGCCACCAGGGTCGGTACCGACTACCAGGTAATTAGTATTCCGGGTAACATTATCTTTAGCCGTACCGCCGAGTGCTTTCACTTTTTCTTCAGCCTCCTCTCGGCTGAAGGCTGCCAGCCTACCGGTAATAACAAACTCCTGCCCGGCTAATAGTAGCTCTTCAGGTTCGGCTGGCTCTGTTTTAGGGACAACCCCGGCATCCTTTAGTCTCAGGATAATTCTTTTGTTATCTTCCTGTCTGAAGAAAGCAATTATGCTCTCGGCAATCTCGTAACCTATGCCAGGGATTCCAATCAGGTCTTCTTCGGTAGCATCCATCAGCTCATCAATGCTGCTGAAATGGTCAGCTAGCAACTGTGCCATCTGCTCCCCAATATGGCGTATGCCCAGGGCATAGATGACTCTGGCGAGCGGACGTTTTTTGCTCTTCCCAATAGCACTGAGCAAATTGTCGGCGCTCTTTTCAGCCATCCTATCCAGCTTGAGAATGTCTCCTTTTCCCAGGTAATAAAGGTCGGCAAAATTTTTTACCAGCCCCTTTTCTAAAAGCAGGGCACTCATTGATTCGCCAATGCCTCTGATATCCATTGCCCCTCGGGAAGCAAAGTGCTCAAGGTTCTGTTGAAGCTGGGCAGGACAGGCAGCGTTAGAGCAGTAATACATCACTTCCCCTTCGGGTTTAATCACTTTTGCCCCGCATTCAGGGCAGACTGGTTGTCCCTTGTCATTTTTAGGTAGCTTGTCCCGAAGGCTGAATTCTTTTTCCTGCCCGGTGCGCCGGCTGACGATTGGCCCGATAATCTCAGGTATCACCTCGCCAGCCCTCTGGAGATAAACCCAGTCGCCTTCCCGGATGTCCTTACGGCGGATGTCATCTTCATTATGCAGGGCGGCCTGCTTGATAGTTACCCCTCCTACCGAGACCGGTTCCAGGACAGCGTAGGGGTTAAGAGTACCAGTTCTGCCAACGCTGACTCTAATCTCTTTTAGCCTGGTAGTCCCCTGTGTTGCCGGAAACTTATAGGCTATTGCCCACCTGGGTTCATGACCGACATTGCCCAGTTTATCTTGAAGGGTGAGTGAATCTACTTTTGCCACGATGCCATCAGCTTCGTAAGGCAGGTTCGCCCGTCTCTCCGTCCAGGTGCGATAATATTCCTCAACCTGGTCAATATCACTGACCAACCGGTTATTCGGATTTATCTTAAAGCCCAGGGACTTGAGATATTCCATCGTTTCCCAGTGGCTTGTCGGGGTCGTTTTACCTTCGGCATAACCGAGAGCATAGATGTAAATATCCAGCTGGCGTTTGGCGGTGATACGCGGGTCAAGCTGGCGCACTGAACCGGCGGCAGCATTTCGAGGGTTAGCAAAGAGGGGTAATCCCTCGGTTTCCCGCTCTTGATTCAACTTATTAAAGCCGGCTTTAGGCAGAAAAACCTCACCCCGTACCTCAAAGTGAGGGGGTGCTTCTGCTGCTACTGACAGGGGTATACTTCTGATTGTCCTTAGATTCTGGGTAATATTTTCACCACGAAAGCCATCACCACGAGTTGCTCCGGTAGTTAGCTGACCGTTAATGTAGGTCAAAGCTACCGCCAGTCCATCAATTTTATGCTCGCAGGTGAGGCTAAATTTTTCACCGGCTAATAGTCTGGAGGTTCGGGTATACCAGGCTAACAAATCGTCCCGGGAGAAGGCATTACCCAGGGATAATAGAGGCAGGGTATGCTCAACAACACCGAAGGCGGCCGCCGGAGCCGCTCCTACTCGCTGGGTGGGCGAATCTAGAGTCAGCAACTGTGGATACTGCTCCTCAAGTTGCTTCAACTCCCTCATTAGCTCGTCATATTCAGCATCGCTAATCTCTGGGTTATCCAGCACATAATAGCGATAGTTATGACGGTTGATTTGAGTTTTGAGCTGTTCTATCCCCTCTTTTACCTTGTCCAGTTCCTCCATGAGCACCTGTCCCGAAGCTTTTTCATTCAGTATAGCATAGTGAGTATGCCTCAGAAACACCTTTCCCCCAAGTTTAGAGAAGTCAAAAGAAGTAGTTAATCTCACCAAACTCAGATGTTTTCTGCTTGATAAGCCCCGCGATAGCCCTCGGTCTCCCCGGTTAGCCACAGGAAAATAAGTTGCACCACCCGGGCATTCTGCTGTAAGCGAAATCCTTGAGGATTATGCACCACCATTAGGGATTGGGAGCGGCCAGAGTAGCCGGCATCCCAAACTGCTGTGCCCACATTAACACCGCAACGGAGCAGGCTTGACCTGGGCCTGCCTAATGCCATAATCGTATTGGGCAGGTGAACGATCTCGTTGTAGGTAATCATATAAGCACCGGGCATCAGGTTAATAAAACCCTGTCCATCAAACATCAATTGGGATAAATCAGATACCAGCCTCTGGCGGTCGCTGGTGGTAATCCTGCCCGGTGTCTGGAGCGAAGCCACCTGCCGAACTGTCAGGTCGAAGCCATTCGGCTGCTCCTGCTCCTCAAGGTTGATATAACCCTCTATCAGCGGTGGCTCTTGCTGCAGTAACCGGTGGATGTCCTGCCTGGATAAAACGGCGGTCATTTTCGTTACAGTATAACACGTTAATACCTGGAAAGGTAAGACGGTAAAGCAGTGCTGATGAGTTGTTCTCCTAAACTGTGGCAGAGTATAATGGAGCAAGTGTCCAGTTTTAGGGAGGGTGTAAAAAGATTGTTTAGTAAGGGGATAAAAAGGAATAGGATTGACCAATCATCAATATAAGCTTTTGGTCTTAGATATAGATGGCACACTTCTAGATAAGAACGGCACTATATCAGCTGAGGATAAAGAGGCATTAGCTAAAGCTGCTAATGCCGGGATTAGGGTCTCACTGTCTACTGGGCGGGTGGTGCAATCCTCTTTAAAAATTATCAAGCAGTTATCACTGGATGGCTGCCATATTTTCTTTGACGGGGCTCTGGTCTATGACCTGGAGAAGAATGAAGAGGTTTATATTAAACCAATCAGCCGGGAGATAGTCAGGCAGATGGTTGATTTTGTTCACTTGAGCGACATCAACATTGAGCTCTATTCAGCAACCCGTTTTTTTGTTGAGCAGGAATCGTGGAGAAGCGATATTCGCCGCCAGTTCTTTAATCTTAAGCCAACAGTTGTCGATTTTGATAAGGTTTGGCCCGGGGAGAGTATTATTAAAGGAACACTGCTTACCCGCTCGGATGAAGATAAAGCTAAGGCGAAAAGTTTCCGCCAGCACTTTAAGAATAGCCTCACCTTCTCCCTGACTAAAACACCGGCTTACCCTGAGGTTGATTTTATTAATGTTATTGACCTGGGTGTCTCCAAGGGTAATGCCTTAGCCGCACTGGCTTCACATCTGGGAATACCTTTGAGTGAGGTTATGGCTATCGGGGATGGGGGGAATGATGCTTCGCTACTGTCCAGAGCTGGTCTGGCGGTTGCGATGGGGAATGCTACTGATGAGCTAAAAAGGCTGGCTGACTATGTTACCCTTACTATTGACAATCATGGTGTAACGGCAGCCGTCAATAAGTTCTTGTTAAGTAGCTTATAAACCTGGTTTGCCCAGTTGTCTTCGCCTGGCATTCTTCTTTGCTTTCAGGCGAGCCGCTTCTCTTTTGGATAGGAAATAACGGCGGGATTTTACCTCACGCAGGACGCCATTCATCTGGACGCTTCTTTGGAAGCGCCTTAGCAGGGAATCCTGGCTTTCTCCTTCACGAATAGAAACTTCTAAAGACATAGCATACCCACCAATTCTAGCAAGATACATGAGCACCCATTGACCGGAATTAACCGGTCTTTGGGTGCTTTTTTAGGTTTGACTAAAGCTATCTGCTTTGTCGGGTTTTGCTGTAGCAATCGCTGCAGTAGACGGGTCTACCTTCACGAGGTTCGAAAGGCACTTCGGTTTCTTTCCCACACTCGGCACATACCGCTGGGAACATCTGCCGTGGGGCTCTGTTGTAACCGGAACCAGAACTGGAACCGCCCCTGCCTCCGTAACGCTCTGATTTTCTGGATTGGCGGCACTCGGGGCAGCGCTTGGGCTCATTGGTATAGCCCTTAGAGTCAAAAAACTCTTGCTCGCCGGCCGTAAAGGTGAACGTAGTCCCACAATCAGAACACTGGAGTGACTTGTCTTGAAAAGCCATCGGATGACCTCCTCTCTTAATAGTTGGTTAGAGTTGGTCATCCAGCACTTGAGTAAATCTAAATAAACTTAAACTAAGTATGTGATAACCTAAACTGAAACCACTGAAACCTATTATATACTAGAGAAATCCCCCTTGTCAAGTCTTGGTAAGCGCCGATAACATATTGGACTTTTGACGTAGGCAAATTCCAGTTATGCAACAACCATAATGGTGTAGTAGGACCCTAATGGTGAGACCGTATCGGAGAAATCACGGTGATGTGTTTACTTACTGTGTCGGGAATACTCCTCATTTTACCCAATCAAAGGAATGCAAGCGGAGAGCATAATTCTTAAAGATCTCACCTAAAAGTCCGCCGAAGGTTGCCAGCCAAGCTAATAGAGCAAGGTAAATGAAGAACTTTGGGATAAAAATGATAAACGATAGGTTGCTGACGCTAGCTAACTGAAAAGTGGCTGAAGTGTACATACCAAGCGGGAACACAGCCCCCCAATACAGTGGGTTGTAGGTCAAGGGTACCTTTTTGTAAAAATGCCGCCAGATTCCTAAGATGATGAGCATAGGAATCCACCATGTCCCGGTGGCCCAGAAGAACATAGTAAACCCTTTAAGAAAGGGTAGAATATCACTAAAAAATGTGAAGTTAGCTGTGTTGGCAATTAGAATTGTCCCACTGAGGGTAGAAATGGCTACGGCTCCCATATTAATCCAGTAGGGGGGGGTTAGGTCCTGCGGGGAGAATTTAAAGAAGCAGTAACGATAGAATATTAAGGAGATTATCCAGATGTAAAGCATACCCCCGAAAAGCCACATAGCGAGAGCAAGGAAGAGGACTTGACTGACATACGGCTCGAAATGTGTAGCCAGCAATCCGCTCAAAACCGCAATTGACTGCGTGGCGACAACGGCAGTTAACCAGCCACCGTTAATCCCCTCGGCAATGGACGGTTTGTTTTCTTTAATGATGAGGCATGTAAAAATGGTATAAACTAAGCCGAGCCAGAGAAATGAAGCTAGGAACCACAAAACGACAGCGGTCCGATAGTCGTGCCCGATAAGGACGAATTGGCTGCCAAGTACGCTTGTCCCGGCTACCAGTGTGAAGAACCCCGTACCCCGGCTGTGATCGAAGAGGTCATCCAAGAAGTGCCGGGGGAAAAAGACAACACGCAAAAGATTCAGAGACCAGAGAGTTACGAAAGCGGTGATATTAAGCCAGAATAGAACGATAGCAATAAAGCTCAAACCCAGTAAATGACTGGCAATGGAGACGATACCAGTAGCCATGACTAGGGCAAAATAGGAGGGATTTAAGCCTCTGGCCGCCTCTATTGCCAGAGAACGGAGGAAAGCCCAGACTCTCTTCCCTTTTTGAACGCCAACGGCTACTTCAAGATTGGGGTTTAGAGCATTTGCTAGCAAAGGGGACGATGATACATCTTTCCGAATGCTACGCACCCAGCCGCCTTTTCTCAGTTAATGTTGACCCTTTTTAGGTGTTCTGAGAACCCAGAATAACATAGCTCCTGTAAATAGCAGGCTGATAAAGAGTGGCAGTAAATAACGACCCAGCATGAAGTCGGTCTGCAGAATATAATCAGAGCTTAACATCTGCTCAGCTCCAGTTATGGCTGCGGCGTTGGCCGGAACTGAGGCTACTGTGGCACTCGAAAACAGGTAGAAGATGGCTGACAGAAGCACTAACCCAAGCACTCCTAGGCCCAGTATGAGCACGCTATACTTCAGCATTGTCGTGCCCTCGACCTGGTAGTTCTCTGATAAAGCTTGCCCATCCATCCTCTGCTGTTTCATTTTATCTCCTCGCACTAGTTGGATTTACGCTGGCTTTTGAAAGTAACTCTTATTTTGAGTATAAATCTAACTAGTGCGGATGGGAACATCCTTATGGGGGGGCTATAATTAGATAAAAGATAGGCTTAATACTAGAAAAATGTTTGGTAAAGACTAGCGGTAAAGTTACGGCTAATACGATTCTCGGTGGGGATTGGGGACGATGTGCTGCTGCAGAGCCTTTATGGCGGCCTCAGTCCGACTGTGGGCATGCAACTTTGACAAGATATTACTGAGATGAAAACGGACGGTGGCTTCAGTAAGCCCTAAGTTCTTTGCGATAGCGGCATTACGGTAGCCTAGTACGAGCTGTTCGAGCACCTCACGCTCTCGAGTTGTAAGGCTTTCCGACTTTTCTAGCTTCGGACTGCCTAACGTCATGAGCGTCCGGGAAGCTAGTGACGGGGTGAAGGCCGCTTCACCTTCCGCACCTTGCTTTATGAGGTCGAGAACATCACTTGAGGCCAGATTCTTTAGAATGTAGCCCTGTGCTCCGCACTTGATTGCCTCGAATAAGTCATCTTCATCTTCCGAGACGGTTAACATCACTATGTGTATCTGGGGGTTCTCCTTCTTTATGAGACGTGTAGCCTCAAGCCCACCGATACGTGGCATGCGGATGTCCATTAGTACAAGATCAGGTTTGAGGTCACGTGCCAGGCTTATTGCCTCCTCGCCATTACGCGCTTCTCCGATGATATGAAAGTCTGGCCTGGTACTCAGGAGGGAGCGCAGTCCGCCCCTGAATACGGGATGGTCATCAACAATCAGCACTTTAGTTGGCACCATCTCTCCCTATCTGGCAAGGTAGCATTATTGTTACTGTTGTGCCACGACCGATCGTTGAAGTAACGGCTAGCTTTCCTCCGACGAGTTCCGCCCGCTCCTGCATCATTTGAAGCCCCAGGTGACTATGGGGATCGATGGTGGCAGTATCAAATCCCTGTCCATCATCCTGTACCGTGACCAGTAAGAAGGTATCATTCAGTCTAACCTTAACCCGCACATGTTCAGTATTGGCGTGGCGAAGTGTATTGGTTAACGCCTCCTGAATAATGCGGATAGCCTGGATTTCCACGTTTGGTGCCAGCTTGAATGTAACTATGTCTTCTGCTTCATCAAAACTCAGCTTGAGCCCCGCCTGCTCGGCAAAATGTCTGGTAAAATCCCCAAGCGTTCGGGAAAAACGGCGGTCTCCCCAGGGTCGGACTCTTAGGCCGGTTATGTATTGCCGTACATCTAGATAAGCGCGCTGGATACTGTTGCGAAGTGGCGCCATCTCCCGTTGAGCATCATCAGTCCGCCCCTGGCTTAATAGTTCGGCTACCGCCGAAGCTCTCGCTCCGACGTCACCAAGTAACTGTGATAGGTCATCGTGCAGTTCACGTGATAGTCGTTCCCGTTCTTCCATAACTGATAGAGCCGCCAGACGTTCGTTCTGTCGAACTAACCGCTGTTTGAGTTGAGCTAATCCCACTACAATTCCAACAACGAGAAGAGCATAACCCCGGTTGACTAGCACAAAATAGAAAGGAACTCCGCTCGGCGGTTTAAGGAAAACATCCAGAATAATCAGGAAAGTCGAAATACCCGCCGCTATCCAGGTGTAAACTAGCTTTGGAAATCGTAAAGTGAGGGCTAGCGGTATTACAAAAGGCACCCCGCCAGCTACTCCGAGAGGTAACCGCCAGTCCGCGATGAACGCCGCAGAGGTTAGAAGCAAGATTGCGGCAAAAAACCAAGCATCTTGCTTTCTAGCTAAAGCACTCTTCCGAATTCTTCTTAACATCATCTATTGATTTCATTATAGCAATTGGCCGCACTTTTGTGTAGTAGCATAAATGGAAAGGATGCTCTCTTTTGCTACTTATTCTTAACTTGATGAGTTAGGGAACGCATAGTGATCACGAAAATGAGGCTAACTATAACGAGGCTAATGCCCACTGTTACGAATGCCATCCGATATGAATAAGCTCCAATCAGAATCCCGGTGACAATTGGACCGCTCGAGTGACCAATATCCATTATACCGGACAGGACGCCGAGGGAACTACCCCGGCTTTGCGATCGGGACAAATCAGCCACAAGAGCTGCTGTGGAAGCCGTAACCGTAGCCAAACCGAGACCAGATATAGCTATAAGTACCAGAATTACCAGATAGGTAGACGATAGGAGCATAGTTGCGATAGTGATGCTACCCAACGCCAACCCGGAAACAATCATCGGTGGGCGCCCGTAGCGGTCAGATAATTTGCCCATTATTGGCTTGGTAAATGTAGCTGCTAATATCTGGGCGGTAAACAATAATCCGATCTTCCATGCAGCGAATCCCAATTTTTCATTCAGGTAGACTGGTAAGAACGTCTCCAGACAACCGTAGCCAAAATATTGCGCCGCCTCGACTCCACTCGCAGCTAGAATTCCGCGATGGCGGAAAACGAAGGCGATTTCCTGACCATACTTACCGCGATGTCGCTTAAAGGCCTCCCATACTGAACCTGATGTTGCTGCTATGAGCGGTAACCGGATGGCTGCTATAAGAGCCATTACTCCGGCAAAACCATCGGCTAGGTAGACCCAATGAAAGTCTTCACCGAAAATCAGGATGCCACCCACAAAAGGAGCGAGAAAGCGGCCCACCATTGTCGCCGAGGAATACCAGCCCATGCGCTCACCACGGCCTGTCTCGAAGGTGTCCGCCACTGCCGCTAAAGCCACCGGACCCAAAATGGCAGTAGCTAGCCCATGATAGATGCGCACCAGGACCAACTGCCAGGGCGAGCTAATTAGTAGATACAGGAAGGGTGCCGTGGCGAACACAACAGCGGCAATTAGCATCACCCGTCGCCGCCCAACAATATCGGACAGAATACCAGCCGGGAGACTGACGACGATACCAACTATGGTTGATGCAGCCGCAATAAAACCGAGGGTAGACTCTGGCACACCCAGAGAACGGACAAATAATGGCAGTGCCGGGTTCTTGGCCATCGTTGAGCTGAAAATGGCCAGCCCGCCGGTAATACATAAGAGCAGAAAAGGCGACAGTTTAATCTTCATTGGATGTCAGGTTCCTGCTTAGAGCTTTGCAGTGTTTCATAGGTTTTCTGAGTAAAATCGGCCAGGCTTGCTTCCACTTCGCTAATCAGCCTTTTCACTTCATTTCCTGCGGTGACTTCCCAGAAGTCCCGTTTCTTAGCTTCGGAATACCAGCGCCTTACCTTTTCTAAATCACCATCCAGCTCCTCTACTTCTTCGAAGTTAAACTGTTGCTCCTGACGCTCTCTTTCTATATG
>JACQOL010000077.1 GCA_016202555.1 Chloroflexota bacterium
ACTCTGTATAGTGGAGAGGGTGAGATACTAAGTTCCAGTGAGTGGGTGAAGATGCCGATGTGGGAGAGCGTCTATACCCCGCTTGAACAGCTCCCCGCGGAGAGCCGAGAGCTGTTTGAATATCACCCGGACAAAGCCAAGCAGTTACTTACCGAGGCCGGCTACCCCAATGGTTTCAAGACTAATGTGATTATAGATAACACTAACCCAGTGCGGATAGATATGGTGATGATGCTCAAATCCCAGTGGGCAAAGATTGGTGTTGACCTCGAGATTAAAGTACTGGACTATGGCGTCTATTCCTCTATAATTTTGAAGAAAACTCAGGAAGAGATGGTCTCCTACGGTCGGGTTACCGGCAACCCTCATAATGGTATGACCGTGCTTAAGGGGAACCAATGGAACCTGAGCGAGGTTGACGACCCCGGGATAACTAAGATATATGACCAGATGGCGGCCGCCTATTTTGATACCCCCAAGAGAAGAAGCATTATGAAGGAGGCAAATCTCTATATACTGGATAAGGCATGGTACATTACGCCGCCGGCGCCATTTACTTATATTTTCTGGCAGCCCTGGCTGAAGAACTACCACGGTGAGACAAGCGTAGGCTTGTACAATAGTGGTAATTTTATTAAGTATGTTTGGGTTGACCAGGAGCTAAAGAAGTCGATGGGACACTAAAAGATAGTTAGTGGCTTGGAGACATAACCTTAATAAGGATGGGGCGCTCCACGGTGGGGGGAGCTTCGCTTCAGGAAGCAGGGAACGGGTGGCTTTAATGAGCTCGGTTCCCTGCTTCTACTCTAAACTGGCTCAACACTTAGCCATTAAGTTGAATATCTCAGCTGTTGTTCTTGAGCTAGTCCATGCCGTTCTTAATTTCGTTCTCCCTTTTGACTTTAGTAAGCACCTCAGCTATATTTGGAGCAGTATAGGTGAATGGAGAAACTATTAAGAGCATTCGACGATAAAGAGACAAAGACACATATAGTCCGTATTCACTTACCTGAGGAATCTCATTGACCGCTATGCATACTTGCAGCAGAACGCCATAAAAAGACGTCAGAATTGGACAGCGGATGTGATAAGAAATGAGTTGAAAAGACTTCAAGTAATGAAAACTCTATCGATACCGAGGGCAACAGGAACAATGGTGAAACCCAAAGCAGGTAGCATCATTCAATGTCCCTACTGGCTAGACCTGTAGAATGAAAGCGTGTCTCTAACTTTACATCATAATTTGCTTTAACTCAGGGAAAAGAGGTGTGTTTACCTAACGAGACTTGCCAAGTACGGCTAAAATTCGCAGGTAATGCGTTTAAGAGGCACAACTATGACAATAAAACCGCCAAAACGGAGGGTCGAAAGAGATTGGACCAAAGGTAACATTACGGGAAATTTGTGGCGCCTGTCCTGGCCAATTATCATAAGTTACGGCCTGACCCAACTGGGTCCAACGGTCGACACGTTTTGGGTAGGTAAGCTGGGCTCAAAAGCAATAGCTGGGATAGGTTCGGCCGGCATAATTGTTATCTTGGCTAATAACATTAACACTGGACTCCTTATTGGTTTGCGTGCCCTGGTTGCCCGTCATGTTGGCTCTGGAGACAGGCAAGGAGCTAATCTCGCCGTTCAGCAGGCTTTTATTATCATCGTTACCTTTTCCGCGATAATGGCTACCATCGGTATTTTCTTTAGTGATACCATTCTACGGTTGTTTGGACTGGAGCCAACGGTGGCCGAACAGGGAGCGGCTTATCTTCGTATTCAGTTTCTTGGTACGCTAACGATTGGACTGCGCACCCTAACCGAGTCAGCGATGCAAGCTTCAGGGGATGTCAAATTACCTATGAACATAGGAATCTTCTACAGACTTTTCCACGTCGTTCTCGATCCCTTTCTTATCTTCGGCTGGTGGATATTTCCCTCTATGGGTGTTAGCGGGGCATCACTAGCTGGGGTTCTTACTCAGGGGGTAGGGGGAGCTATTGGCATGTGGTTTCTCTTTAGTGGTAGGACACGACTACGTCTCAGCGTAAAAGGCATTCGTCTTGAATTAAGCATGCTTCGGCGTTTACTGAAAGTGGGATTACCGGCGATCGCTGGTAGCGTGGAAAGGCAATTTGCCAATGTGGTCGTGCTGTGGCTTATTGTTCCATTTGGCACAGTGGCGGTAGCCGCCCATTCCTTAATATCCAGAGTTGACACCTTTGTCACGCCGGTGATTCAAGGCACGTCTCAAAGCTCAGGGGTACTGGCCGCTCAAAATCTGGGAGCGCAGCAACCGGAGCGGGCGGAGCGAACCGTTTGGGTGGCTATGGGGTTAACGACCGTGCTCATGATCGTTTTCTCAGTTTTCGTTTGGTTCTGGGCGGAAAGAATAATCGGTGCCTTCAACAATGAACCGTCTCTGGTAAAAATAGGCAGCTCCTTTTTGAGAATTGAAATAGCCAGCTTTCTTGCTTTGAATCTGTCTATGGTGCTATCACAAAGTCTGCAAACCGTTGGAGCTACTATGGTGACGATGGTGGGGATATTGGCCACATTATGGGGAGTCCAGGTCCCCTTATCATACCTTTTACCGAAGTTTACTTCTCTTGGTGTTTATGGTATACGATGGGCGGGTGTAGTAGCTACGGTGTTGCGGGGGCTTTTCTACCTGGTATATTTCCAGACGGGCGCCTGGAAGCGGAAAAGGATATAGTCAAGCACTCATCGGACCATTGAGCAAGCTCAGCTAGTTGCCCGGTGTCTTGTTAAAGAGACAGCAAACTAGGAATGTAAAATTCCTTTGCTTCCCAAGAGCCGGAAAAACAGCGGAGGCTCTCCCATGAACAACAGTCTGGCGGTTAAGGAACTAACACTATGGAGCGTAGAACCATCTCTATCCCAGAACGCTAAACATCATTATAGGCATGGGAGCAAACTTAACTTGACTTGATTTGACAGATTAACACTTAGCCTGTTAAAATCGGGAGGTAAATAGTAGCCTAACAATAAGAAACAAGAGAGCTA
Organism: Chloroflexota bacterium; assembly: GCA_016202555.1. Lineage (GTDB taxonomy): Bacteria > Chloroflexota > Dehalococcoidia > Dehalococcoidales > UBA2162 > JACQOL01. The sequence continues at coordinate 3,019 of JACQOL010000077.1, forward strand.
TCCCAATAAAAGGTAAGGGGTCTCAGCAAGATTAATTTATTTGTTATCAAGATAACAGAAAAGAAGAGTCTGGTCAATACTGATAGTAAGCAGAAGGGATGAGCAGCCTTGAAAAGAAATCACCGCCCACTTATGATATAGAGGACGATAAAAAAGGAGGTTACTATTATGAAGCTACGGACAAAAAAAGCGACGATGACCAACAAAGAGCGAG
>JACQOL010000078.1 GCA_016202555.1 Chloroflexota bacterium
CCATCAGCATCATCCCCAGCATTGATAGCAGTATCAAAGCATAATATTCACCCTGAAAGCGAGATACCTTAGCGACATAATCCGTTGAGGCTAGAATAACCAGGGCGGTAATGCCTAAGAAGAGTAGCTTGAAGAAGATGGCAAAGTTATCTACCGCCAGCATATTATTGAAGATAGACTGAGGGGAGCCTCCCCAGAGAGCAATGGCAAAGCCCGCAGATACCACTATGCCAATGAGGCTGATTACCGCCAGTAGCCCCTTACGCCGGATAAAAAGGTCAAGCAGAATAACCAGTATCGCGGTTATGGCTAAGATTAACTCGGGGAAAAACAACTCAAGGTTCAAAGGCTCACTCCTTTATCCACCTAATAAGCCAACTATGGGTGAAACACCCAGCTTAATAATATCGGTCAAGATTGCCGGGTAGATGCCGACCAGCATAATCAACGCCACGAAGGCGACCATATATACCCTCTCCAGAACATCGGCATCCTTCACGCTATTATACTGCTCTTTGGGCGGGCCGTAGAATACCCGTTGTATCATCCAAAGGATATAGCCTGCCGCCAGGACGACGCCGATTACTGCCAGGATGGTGAAAACCTGAATGCCGTTAACTACCGTGCTGGAAAAGCTGCCGACGAATATCAGAAACTCGGCGGCAAAACCACTGGTCGTCGGCAAACCTAAGGAACCTAATCCGGCGATTGAGAAGACAACGGCAATAATCGGCACCTGCCGTGCCAGACCGCCCAGCTTTCTCAGGTCGCGTTCATGGGTATTGTGTATCATTAGTCCAGCCATTGCGAAAAGGAGCCCGGTGAGAAGCCCATGGCTGACCATCTGTAAGGCAGCTCCGGTCAGGCTTATCTCACCCAGAGCGAAGATACCCAGCAAGACAAAACCCATGTGGCTGACACTGCTGTAAGCAATCATCCTCTTTAGATCGTTTTGTCTCAGGGTCAGGGCAGCCCCATAGAGAACACTAATCACAGCCAGTGTCAGCAGTAAAGGAGCATAATCTCGGGCAACCTGAGGAAAGATGCTGGCCACGATACGGATGATGCCGTAGCCACCCATCTTAATGAGTGCCCCGGCTAGCATCACACTCCCGGCAGTTGGGGCGTCAGTGTGGGCATCGGGCAGCCAGGTATGTAGCGGCACGACCGGTAGCTTGATGGCGAAGCCGATAATCAGTAAAAAGAAAATAGCCGCCGCCGGCATCACTGTTTGTATCATGCCCAGTCCCTTCTGGGACAGTTCCACCATATCCAAACTGCCGGTAGTGAAATAGAGGCTGAGGATACCTGCCAGCATAAAAGCACTACCGAACAAAGTATAAATCACATACTTCATCGCCGAGTATTCTTTTCTCCCTGACCCCCAGATAGAGATTAGGAAATACATCGGAATAATCTCAATCTCCCAGAATACAAAGAATAAAAGGAGGTCAAGGGAAGAGAAGACGCCCAGAATGCTTGTCTCCAGGAGCAGGAGCCAGACAAAATACTGGCGGACTCTGAGCTGTTCCTTCCAGGAAAGGAGAACCACCACCACACCGAGGAAGGTGGTTAGTATCACCAGGGGCAGGCTCAAGCCATCAACTCCCAGATGATAAAAGGCGTTAAGGGTGGGAATCCATGATGTTTTTTCTGCAAACTGCATTATCCCGGCTGCCGCTGACGATTTATCAAAATTAGCAAATAGAATGACGGCTAAAAGCAGCGGAATAATGGTAAAAACAGCCGCCAGATATTTCACCAGTCTTGGGCGACCATTACCCAAGAGAGCGATGATAATAGCCCCGACCACCGGGAGAAAGACTATTGCTGTCAGATAAGGGAAGCTCAACTATGCCAACTCCTTTTTACCCGACGAAATACACAACCAGGATAATCGCCACAATGCCGATGCCCATCATCAGCCCGTATAGCTGTAGTTGTCCCGTCTGGACTTTACGTAAGGCGCTGCCACCAACTTTTGTCCCGCTAGCGACCCCATTAACGGCACCATCAACGCTATTGGTATCAATTTGCTCTAAGCCAGCAAAAAGCCCACCGATTAAACTGATTCTAACAATGATATTTTCATAAAGCTCATCCAGGAAGTACTTGTGAAGGAACAGAGTATAGAGCGGTTTGAAGATACTGCCAATGAGTTCGGCGGAGAGCCACTTCGCACTGTAGATAGCGTAGGCAAGAAAAATACCCAGCCCAGCTACGGCCAGGGCTATCAACGGTAAAGGTGAATGAGTGAAAATACCAAAAAGACCTGTAAAGAAGCCGTGTGTCTCACCCTCTCCCATAAAGGCGCTGAAACCCCCGGTAACATTCCAGAAACCGGAAACGACTGCCAGAACTGCCAGAACAACCATTGGCACGAGCATTACCTGCGGGGATTCATGAGGATGGGCACCATGGGCTTCGGGATTCCCTCCTTTATATTCACCAGCAAAGGTAAGAAAGAGAACCCGAAAGATATAAAAAGCAGTCATAAATACCGTTATCATGACGAGGACAAACAAAAGAGGCTGTTTCTCCAGGGTGCTGGCAAGAATTTCATCCTTGCTCCAGAAACCGGAGAGAGGCCAGATACCTGCCAGGCTCAGGGCAGCCGTCAGAAAAGTAGCAAATGTCCAGGGCATTACCTTGCGTAAGCCGCCCATCTGGCGCATATCAAATGTCCCGGTGGCATGATTGACACTGCCGGCGCCGAGAAAGAGCAACGCCTTAAAGAAAGCATGGTTAAACAGGTGGAAAATACCGACAGCCACCCCGCCCGTCGCTAACCCCAGCATCATGTAACCTAGCTGGCTGATGGTAGAGTAGGCGATGACCCGCTTGATATCGGTCATCACCAGTCCCATCGAGGCAGCGAAGATTGCCGTAATGCCACCGATGATGGCTACGGTGGTTAGTGCTTCCACCGAATGCTCAAAGAGAGGTAAGGTGCGGGCAACCAGAAAGACCCCGGCGGCAACCATCGTTGCTGCGTGAATCAGGGCGCTGACTGGGGTCGGCCCCTCCATCGCATCGGGCAGCCAGATATGGAGGGGGAATTGGGCTGACTTGCCGGCGGCACCGGAGAAGATACCAATAGCTGCCCAGGTAAGGGTGGTGCCAGCTAAAGTTCCGGCGACCGCCAGCCCCCGCAGTTCAGCAATATCAAAGGTTCCGGTCTTAGCAAATAAAAGTAGGATAGCAGCTAAGAAACCAAAGTCACCGAGCCGGGTAACGATAAAAGCCTTTTTGGCAGCATTGGCAGCTGATGGGCGATGGAACCAGAAACCAATCAGCAGGTAGGAGCACAGCCCCACCAGTTCCCAGAAAACGAAGAGGAGGAGCAGGCTATCAGCTAAAACTACCCCCAGCATTGAGGCGGTAAATAGGGACATCCAGGCATAATAGCGGTGATAGCCTATATCACCGGGTTTAGCGTCGGGGACTTCGTGCTGCATATAGCCCAGCGAGTAAATCTGCACCATCAAGCTAACCAGAGTAACCACCACCAGCATAACTGCCGTCAGTGAATCCACCATCAATCCCACTTGGATATTAAGGTCGCCAACCACCAGCCAGCTAATCTCAGGAACGGCAATCTCATGAGGCGATGCTGCCATTACCTCTGCCAGCGTCCAGAGAGACAGGACAAAAGCAACTGCCAGAGCGGTAATAGTGATGTAACCGGCAATTTTTGATGCTGGCTTGACAAATGGCCTGACAAAAAAGGCGATGATGACAAACGAGAAGGCCGGTAGCAGAAAAATGAGCCAGATTGCTTGAGATGGCATTATAGTTTTCTTAACACCTCTTCAATAACATGCTTTTTATCTTCCGGCACCAGGATACGATAGGAGGCTGATTCCTGCCCCATCGGCTCGCCGGCAGCCGGCAGGATATGGGTTGGTATCCCCTCACCCACAAAGAGCACCTTCCACATCTCGGCAGACATTAAGTTTTTGGCTTGTTTAACTTCTACCCACATCTCGTTTCGTTATACCTTTTATTATCGTTTCATCAAATTAATTTCGGTGCTTTCAATCGTTTCATGGCTACGATAGATAGCGATGATGATGGCTAAGCCAACGGCGGCCTCAGCGGCGGCAACCACTAAAATGAAAATAACGAAGACCTGTCCGGTTAGCAGC
>JACQOL010000076.1 GCA_016202555.1 Chloroflexota bacterium
AAGATTAGATAGTCACCTACTAAAGGAACGTGATTAACTAAGTGAGGAATATTAACACCCGAAAGGTAACCAAAGCCGTCTCTCAGCTGTTTCAGGAAGCCAATTTTTCCCTGCCCGAAGATGTTATGGCAGCTCTCAAGCGAGGACGCCAGAATGAGGATTCACCCCTAGCCCAACAAACTTTAGGCAAGATTCTGGATAATGCTAAAATAGCTGCCCAAGAGCAGATAGCGATATGCCAGGATTGTGGGGTAGCGGTAGTTTACCTTGAAATCGGACAGGATGTCCATATCACTGGTGGTGACCTGTATGAAGCGGTTAATGATGGAGTGCGCCAGGGCTATAAAAAAGGCTATTTACGCAAATCGATAGTTAGCCAACCCTTTTCAGCCCGGGTTAACACTAAGGACAACACCCCGGCGGTAATCCATACTGAGATTATTCCCGGGGATAAACTTAAGATTACAGCAATGCCTAAAGGTGGCGGTAGTGAGAATATGACCCGTCTCTTTATGCTAACGCCGGCTCAGGGTCGCCAGGGTGTTCTTAAATCGGTCGTCCAGGCAGTGGATGAAGCGGGTAGTAATCCCTGCCCCCCGGTGATTGTCGGTGTTGGCATCGGCGGGACTGCGGAAAAGGCGATGTCTTTAGCCAAAAAGGCACTACTACGCCGGGTCGGCGAAAACAATCCTGATGCCGAAAATGCTAAGTTAGAGAAAGAGCTACTAGGCCGCATCAATGCTCTGGGAATCGGGCCCGAGGGCTTTGGTGGGCGAACTACTGCCCTGAGTGTCCATGTTGAGACTTTTCCTACTCATATTGCCAGTCTACCAGTAGCGGTTAATCTGCAGTGCCATGCGGCACGCACCAAGGAAGTGATTCTTTAGCCCACACCGTAAAGTGATTGAAAGTTAAAATAGGAACAGGCAAATGGTTAAAAAGGTCATGCTGCCGTTAACTGATGAAACCGTGAAGCAACTTAAAACCGGGGACAATGTTTTACTTAATGGTGTCATTTATACTGGTCGTGATATTGCCCACCAGAGAATGGTTGAGGCCTTAGACCAGGGAAAAGTTTTGCCATTTGATATTAAGGGGCAGACAATATATTATATGGGTCCGGCTCCGGCGAGACCAGGTCAGGTAATTGGTTCGGCCGGACCGACTACCAGTGGTCGGATGGATATCTACTCACCCAAGTTGATGGCTGCGGGGTTGAAGGGGATGATTGGCAAGGGGATGCGTTCCCAGACAGTTAAAGATGCCATCAAGCAGTATAAGGCGGTCTACTTAGCCTCCGTCGGTGGTGCTGGAGCTCTTATTTCCAGGAGCATTAAGAAATCGGAGGTAATCGCCTACGAGGAGCTTGGTACTGAGGCGCTTCTCAGACTCGAAGTTGAAAATTTCCCAGCGATTGTGATAAATGATATTTATGGTGGAGACCTTTACCAGGAAGGAAAGGCCAGGTATAAGGAAGATTATAAGTAAACCCTGAAAGTCGAATGAAGCACTATGATTATGTTATTGTTGGTAGTGGTATTGCCGGGCTTTACAGCGCCCTGTTAGCTAGAGAGCACGGCAGCGTGCTTATCATCACCAAGGGCAGCATTGATGAGTGTAACACTAAATATGCCCAGGGAGGTATCGCTGCCGCCATTGGTAGAAATGACTCCCCTGAGCTTCACTTTAAGGATACAGTCGCTGCTGGAGATGGCCTGTGTGATGAGGAGGCAGTGCGTATTCTGGTGGATGAAGCTGCCGGGAGCATCGCTGAACTGGTCAATTTAGGAGTGCCTTTCGATACTCTGGATGGTGAGATTGCCCTGACCAGAGAGGCGGCTCACAGTCTACCTCGCATTTTACATGCTGGTGGGGATGCTACAGGCGAACATATTGAGGTTACTCTCGGTAAGCGGGTGCGCTCGTTAAAAATACCGGTATTGGAAGATTCCCTGGCTACCGAAATCATGGTAGAGAATGGGATAGTTTATGGAGTAAGAGTCCTTGATTACCATACCGGCTCAAGTGAAGAATTTGGGTGTCGCTTCTTGATTCTGGCTACTGGTGGCGCCGGACAGCTATTTAAGCTTACTACTAACTCGGATATTGCCACTGGTGATGGCATCGCTCTAGCCTTCAATGCCGGAGCGGAGATTACTGACATGGAGTTCTATCAATTCCACCCTACGGCTCTCCACCTGCCCGGAGTAACTCCTTTTCTTATATCGGAAGCAGTCCGGGGGGAGGGGGGAATACTGCGTAATGTCGCTGGCAATCGTTTTATGCTCGATTATACGACCGATGGTGACCTGGCACCGCGTGATGTTGTCGCCCGTAGCATACTATTTGAGATGGAAAAAACAGGCTCAAATAATGTTTTTATTGATGTTACTCACTTGCCACTATACACAATTACCACCCGTTTTCCACATATCTATCGCTTCTGTCTGGAACATGGTCTGGATATAACCAAAGAACTTATCCCGGTAGCCCCGGCAGCTCACTACATGATGGGTGGCATTAGAACTAATACCTGGGGAGAGTCAAGCATTGCGGGACTATTCGCTTGCGGTGAGACTGCCTGCACTGGCGTCCATGGCGCCAACCGGCTCGCTTCAAACTCGCTTCTGGAAGCGGTTGTCTTCGGTCGTCGGATTGTTGAGAAAACCAGTGGGAAAGTCAGGCTAAATACACCAATTGTTAGCCACAGTGCAGCAGTTCATCACTTCCTTAACCAAAGGCCTAAGCTAAAAGCTGTGCCAGCACTCAATCTAGCTACTCTACAGCAGCTTCATTGGGAGAAGGTCGGCATCATCCGCGGTAAAGAAGGCTTAACCCAGGTAGCTAAGGTATTAGCTACCTGGCAAAAGTCCTTGCCTAAGCCAACAGACCGTCCCTCGTACGAGCTTAGTAACCTGATATTAACCGGGCGATTAGTAACCGAAGCCGCCCTTATCAGAGAAGAGAGCCGAGGAGCTCATTTCAGAACCGACTTTCCCCAGAGCTTCTCTCAGTGGCAGCATCATATCGTCTTTACCAAGAGTTCGCTTTAGCTCTTGCCGATGCGGAACATCTTGGTACTACATACCGGGCAGACGCCTTGAGTTGCTGGCTTACTGTTCTTCATGGTTATGCTCTTAGCGTTCCGGATTTCTCTTTTGGTACGACACTTAACACAATAGCCTTGCATTGATTCCCCTCCCTTTTTAATTTAGTAAGAAACAACCGTCCTGTTTCATCTAAAAAGAATAAACTATTTTTTCCCGTAATGTCAATAGCCAGGGGATAAATTTTTGTATCCTTTGGTTACTTTTATCAGGCGTGGCTCACTTTTTGACAAGAAAGCGGGCTTCAGAAGTAAGACTTAGCAATGACTGAGAACAGGTAGACCTCTTAACATTGGGCATAACCTTAGTCGTAACCTTTTCATTCTTCTTTACAGTTCGAGGATTATAATCTTGCCTTCAATACAACGCTCACGTTTTCTCATTATTTTGACAGATGATTTTGTTATCCGCTACAATAAGCGATACCCTACTCTTTTTAACATCACTCCCGATAAAGGAGCCGTTACTTGGGAACTGACCACCAGCAAGAGATAGCCCGTAGTGAAGAGAAGTCCCCCTCTTATCGCTGGCTAATAGTTGGGCTGCTACTGCTTAACCAAGAGGGCACCTCCTTACCCTTTAGCGGAGTAGGGATGCTGCTACCGGCGATGAGGAAAGACCTCGGTTTTGGAGTAGCTCAGGCCGGAGTGTTGAGTTCACTGCTGCGATTCCCCCAGGCTATTCTTGGTATCCCGGCGAGCCTGCTTTTGGTGCGTTTCCGTCCCAAGTGGGTATACTTCCTGGCTATTCTTGGTGATGCCGCTGCTAGCTTTTTGGTGGCCAGGTCTCCGGGGTTTATCATTTTGGCCTTTGCTTTCGCCTTCCACGGGGTAGGAATGGTATTAAAGCAAATTCCCGATACCTTGCTGAAGCGTCAATGGATAGCTAAGAAGGAGTTCGCCACGGTGATGGGGATAACCCAGGGGGCGATGGCACTGGGTTCAAGTGGAATTATAATGATTCTTCCCTTCCTCCTTATCGCCTTGGGAAGTTGGAGGAACTTGTACATTATCGCTGGTTCTATCCTTCTCTTTCTGTCAGCGGTGTGGGTAGTCTTCGCCAAAGAACGGATTACTGCGGAGTACCAGGATGGAATGTCCTCCCGAGATGGTCAAGCTCCCTTAAAAGGTGTCCTCAAGCGTAAGGAGTTCCCCCTTATAGGTTTTGCTAAGCTGGGTAGCGGCCTTACCTATTCGACTACCATGCTCTTTGTGCCCACCTTTCTTCTTGAGGAACGAGGAATCGCCTTAAGCACCATCGGAATCATTGTCGGTCTTCTACCTCTGGGCGGGGTTTTTGCTAATTTAACCATCGGGTTTATCTCCGATAAGATTGGACTCAGAAAACCAACCATTTGGCCGGCGGGGCTGCTTGAACCATTCCTCTATGCTGCTCTGATTTTTTCGCCACTTCCGGTAGTGGCGTTGTCTGTAATCAGCTTTACAATAGGTTATGTCGCCTGGGCACCATTCCCGGCTCTAGGCGCGATTCCCTTCGAGCTACCAAATATAAAACCATCGGAGATAGTCGTTGGTAACTCGTTGATAATGACTATCACCACATTGGGAGGGCTTATCGCTGTGCCAATTGTGGGGTATTTGGCTGAGGCTCTTGGGTCACTTAGAACGGCCCTTCTCATCACTTGCTTCTTTCCGTGGACAGTAGCTATCGCTGGTTTCATCCTCCCGGAAACCGGGATAAAAGCACACTCTAAGATTTAAGGAACGAGAGAAAGACGCTGGATAGGGAATGTCTATCCAGGAAAGTAGTGGCGACCCCGAGGGGATTTGAACCCCTGATCTCCACCGTGACAGGGTGGCATGTTAGACCGCTACACCACGGGGCCATTTGTTTCAGCCAGTAGCATGAGCAACTAAACCCTTGCTACTATCAAGAGTGTAGCAGGGAGTAATTCCGCTGTCAAACTAGAATTTTAGCCGATAGGTGGCAGTAACCATAGCTAATGTGATTCCTGATCAAAAGAGAAAATCTTAGTTGAATCCAGTCCGTCTCAAGCATGGCTATACCTTCTTAGCTATTGGAGCCGGTTAGATATTATTACTAAGTTGTCATCTGAGCTAAAAAAGTCTATACTCTTGACTAAACTGGTTAGTCCCAAGCAGTTACTAAGCTAGGACGTCCGGAGGATAATGGTGCCTACAGGAGGAAAATATGGCTAAAACGCTGATGGGACCTAAGGTGTTACTTTACCCAATGCCGGCCCTCTTAATTGGGGCGAATGTTGACGATAAACCAAACTTTATGACAGCCGCCTGGTGTGGAATTGTTAATGGAACGCCCCCAATGATTTCGGTAGCTATTCAACCTCGGCGCTACACCCACCGAGGTATTCGGCAAAACTTAACTTTTTCAGCAAATATACCTTCTATTGATTTGGTCAAGGAAACAGACTACTGTGGCATCACCTCTGGTGATAAGGTTAATAAAGTAGATGTCTGTAAGTTTAATCTATTTTACGGTAAATTGGGTAGTGCTCCTCTTATTGAGCAATGTCCTATTAACCTGGAATGTAAGGTGCTCCATATTCTGGAGCTGGGCAGCCACTCACTTTTTATCGGTAGAGTCGAGGAGAGCTATGTTTCAGAGAGCTGTCTCACTGATGGGAAACCAGATGTTAATAAAATCCAGCCCTTAATTTGTACTATAGTACCGACTCGTCAGTATTACGCTTTCGGGGAAATCATCGCTGAAGCCTGGAGTGTCGGTCAAGAACTTAGAGGTAAAGAATAGTGGCGGCTAACCACTAAAACTGATGCGATAATCCAAAGCAAGATAGAGCATTAGAGACGTTTTTTAACAGCAGATAGCGTGTAATTTCGCTGCTGATTTACATTGCTCTAATTAGGGGCACTTAATGCTTGGAACATGCTGTAGTAAAGACCTTGTTTCGCCATAAGTTCCTGGTGAGAGCCTATCTCGGCGATTCTACCCTGCTCAAGCACGATAATACGGTCAGCGTTAATC
>JACQOL010000080.1 GCA_016202555.1 Chloroflexota bacterium
ATGGCTAAAATGCATGCTCAGTATCATGGCGGAGACGGCACAATGACTGGCAGTATGATGGGTAATGGTTCTGGTGGCATGATGGGCAGTGGTTCTGGCAGTATGATTGGTAACTGATAAGCGTTAAGTCAGAGCGAGAAAGGCTAGGTTCCGGCGGCTATGGGTCACCTTAGCCGCCTAAAGTTTACAGACTCTGAGCCGTCATTGTATTCTGGTGATAAAGTAGAGGCAGGAGACGGTAATGGCTAAAGGTAAAGTTCTGGTGGTGGATGATGAAAGTAAAATCGTCACCCTGCTGCGTGCCTACCTTGTCCGTGAAGGCTACCAGGTTGTTGAGGCGTCCGATGGGAATCAGGCTCTGGAGGTTTTCCAACAGGAGACGCCAGACCTCATCATCCTTGACCTGATGCTGCCCGGGTTAGATGGCTGGGAGGTATGTCGTGAGATACGCCGCTCTTCAGAGGTCCCCATTATTATGCTGACTGCCCGTGATGAGGATGCCGATAAACTGGTTGGGCTGGAGCTCGGCGCCGATGACTACATCACCAAACCCTTCAGCCCCAGAGAGCTTGTTGCCAGGGTGCGGGCTGTTTTGCGCCGTACCCAATCGGCAAAGACAACAGTGCCCTCACTAAAACGACTTACTCTGGGTAATCTGGTGCTTGATGAAGAACGCTTCCAGGCTACCTGTCATGGTCATCCGCTTACCCTCACCCCCACTGAGTTCCGTATTCTGGCGGCACTGGTTAGAGACCCCGGACGGGTGTTGTCACGGACACAGCTACTGGATATTGCCCTTGGGGAGACCTATGAAGGCTACGAGCGGACTATAGATACCCATGTTAAGAACCTGCGGCAGAAATTCACTGCGGTTGGTGCCGGTGAGGGCTGTCATATAATTACCGTCCACGGCATCGGCTATAAAATTGAGGAACCAGAGCATGTCTAGATTAAAAATCTTCGACCGCTTACCGATAAGACTCGCTGCCGCCTTCCTGTTAGCGGCTATCCTGGGAGTTGCCCTGGTAGCCGTGCTGGCTTACCGTTCTACCTCAAACGAGTTCAATGCTTTCCTCAGTCATCAGGCAGCTATGGAACGCATGATGGCTGGTAGTGCTATAAGTGACATTCGTGGTCAAACTTTTGCTCAACTGGAAAAGGATTTTCGAGACAATCTGGGACGAACCCTGTGGATTGCCGGACTCTCCGGCGTAGCTCTAGCCATATTACTGGCTAGTCTTTTCACCCGGCAAATCGTGGCTCCTCTGGCTAAGGTCTCCGCAGCAGCCCGGCGTATCGCCCAGGGTAATCTAACACAAAGAGTGGACGTCCACGGCTCCGGTGAGCTAGCCGAACTGGGCAAGTCCTTTAACCTGATGGCAGCCACCCTGAGCCACGACCGGCAGTTGCGTCAGAACATGGTGGCTGATATTGCTCACGAGCTACGGACACCTCTAACGATACTGCAGGGTAATGTGGAAGCTATGCTGGATAAAGTCCTGGAGGTGAACACTGATAATCTGGCTTCATTACACCAGGAGACCCTGCTGCTGTCCCGGTTAGTTGATGACCTGCGCACCCTGTCTTTAGCTGAGACGGGACAGCTCAGGTTTCAACCCGGGACTACCGATTTAAGAGAGGTAGCCTCGCAGGTCATCAACGGTTTTCAAACTCAACTCGCCACCAAGAATATCACCATAGTACTGGAAGCGGCAGATAATCTCCCACCAGCCTGGGCTGACCCTGACCGCACGGCACAAGTGATGCGTAACCTCCTCAGTAATGCCTTATACTACACGTTAGAGGGTGCTAGTATCACCATACGGTTGACCGCTGAAACTGATGGTATCACGACCTCAGTGATTGATACCGGCGTCGGTATTCCTACGGAGAACCTGCCTTATGTCTTTGACCGTTTTTACCGGGTGGACCGGTCTCGCCGCCGCAGCACCGGGGGTTCAGGATTAGGTTTAGCTATTGTTAAGCAGCTCGTCGAAGCTCAGGGCGGTCGTGTTTGGGTGGAGAGCGTTGTCGGTAAGGGAAGCACATTTGCTTTCCAACTCCCTTACTCCTCATCAAAAAAATAGACCATTTATCGTGATAGGTAAAGATAATCGCACCGGGGAACGAAGCATTTTGTGGTTTAATTTTCGTTGTTTTGTACTGTTACCTGTGTCTCTCCGGTAATTACCGATTCGCCATTTTGATTAGCACAAAGCACCTCACAGCTAATCAGGGTGTGGTCTTCGCTTTTTGTCACCTGGCGTATTTTACCGCTTACCGCTATGGTATCACCGGGGCGGGCCGGAGCTCTAAACCTGACATTAAGTTTGCCTCCACTCAGCCAGCTTTGCCCGAAGGCAGTCGTCATCATCTGTGAGATATAAGCTAAAATCAGCATACCGTGAGCGATGGTACCGCCAAGGGAAGTCTTTTGAGCAAAATCCTGGTCAATGTGGATTGGGTTAAAATCACGGCTGGCTTGAGCATACAGGTTAATGTTCTGCTGAGTAACCGCTTTCTTAAGCCTGGGCAGGGTCATACCTTCGTTTAAGCCAGATAATTCCAATCCGAATTCCATTTCTTTATAGCTTTTTTTCTGGTTCTATTCGGGCAGCATAAAGCTGCTTGTCCCGTCCAGTACCTTTTCCTGGTTCTGATTGAAGACATTCAGTTTAATATCCAGCAGGTGAAGCTTACCGCGCCTCTGCTGCCGGCTCACTCTGGCCTGATTGGTTAGATTGTCACTGACGCTGACGCCAGCCATAAATTGTAACTCTTGAGAGAGATGAATCGTTCCCGGTGGTAAGGTAACGTCCTCGGTTAGTGCCTTGAGAGCGCAGGCGGCGACTGCCATTGGCGGCACCAGGTCAGTATCCTGATATAAACGGCTCTCGTCTTCAACTGCCTTGAGGTAATCAGCTACCGTTACCCGGTCCAGCTGAAAGCGGCGGGGAGGAAACTGGTAGCCGACCTCTAGTTGGCTAAATGTGATTTCTGGCTCTTCAGGCATATTAATCCCACTACTCATTTGTAATCAGATACCCGACCGTTCATTCGCCTGGATTATCTAAGTGCAGGTGCGGGAATTCTAACATCGGTTAGGGTCTTTGTCAATTGACTCGGCTTTGCTGTTGAGGTGGCCGGTTAGCCTGATAAACTGGACATATCCGGGTAATTAAAGGTAAAATAACTTGTAAGTGAGTAAAATAAGCTTGATGAGTCAAATTGTTAAGAGGCTGGAGGAAAGCGCTCAGCTAAAGCAAGCCATTGCTAAAACTATGGTTAGCGAAATAGAGCAGATGGTTAATCTTATCATTACTGCTTATCGGGCAGGTGGTAAGGTGGTTTTATTTGGTAATGGCGGTAGTGCCGCCGATGCCCAGCACATTGCCGGCGAGCTGGTAGGGCAATTTAAGCTTAAAAGACAGGCTCTTCCAGCGATTGCCCTTACTAGTAATACTTCGATATTAACCGCAGTGGCTAATGACTGTAGTTATG
>JACQOL010000082.1 GCA_016202555.1 Chloroflexota bacterium
CCATCCTCTCCGGTATCATGATGCTCCGCTACATCAACGAAAAAACCGCCGCCGACCGGCTTGAAAGCGCCGTAGCCGCCGTTATGGCAGAAGGTAAATCAGTTACCTATGATTTAACGCCAGACCGTAATGCCCTTACTGCCGTAGGCACCTCGGAAATGGCTGATGCCATAATTAGCAATCTAAAAAAGGGATGGCCTGAATAAGTCTGGTAACCTACGAGGAAAGAGCCGGGGTTAGTCGTCTTTAGCTCAACGGGGCTAGTGTGAGTAACTCACGGGTAATTTCAGGATACTGGGCGATAAAGCGCAGTTCATCAGCCACCAGCGGCTTCTGAGCCAGCACATTAGCGTATCTTACCAGCTCCAGAATTTCTTCAGCCTCGTCCTGGCTATCAAAATGCTTTTCCATCTTGCCCATAATATGGCGGAAACCGGATATACCGCTATATTGCCCGGAGGATATTTCCCTACCCGTCTCTACCGTCTCCGGCTCCCCACGACCCAACTCCTTAAAATCATAGAGCTCGTAGTTCTGCGGGTCTTTGAGCACCCCATCGGCATGGATACCGGAACTATGAGCAAAGGCATTAGCCCCAACACCAGGCTGGTTTATCGGGATGGGGACATTAAAAGCATAGCTGGCATATTTGCAAATCTTCCACGCCTTAGACAGGTGAACCGGCATACCAAATTTATATTCTGCATCCAGACCGTTAGACTTTTTAAGTGCCAGCACCACTGCCACCAGGTCGGCATTGCCGGCTCTCTCGCCAATCCCGTTTACCGTGGTATTAATGTAAGCATCCTGCCCGCCATCAATAACCCCCATTGCCCCGGCCACAGAGTTTGCCACCACCATTCCCAGGTCGTCGTGGCAGTGAAGCTCGATAGGCATTCCTACTTTTTCTGCCAGCAGTTTACAGGTGCCATATATTGTAAAAGGATTATCATAGCCAAGCGTATCACAATAGCGGAACCGGTCGGCTCCGTACTCCTTAGCCATCGTAGCAAAGCGGAGCAAGAACTCCATATCCGTTCTAGAGGCATCCTCAGCATTAATACCGACACTCTGGGCACCATGCTCCCTGGCAACCTCTAGAGCTTCTTTCGCCATCGTTAATATGTCTTTTTCGCTCTTTCTACCCTGAAACTTACCATCAATCATTTGTTTGGAAGTGGAAATAGAAAGATTAAGCGTCTTGATTTCGGGAACTAACTTAAAGGTTTGTTCCACATCTTCAGCTGTGGCTCGTATCCACCCGCCCAGCTGAATCGGCTGTAAAACACCTAACTCCTGCAATTTAAGGTTCGCCCGCAGGTAGTAAGACTCATGCTTGGTCGTCGGGAAGCCAAACTCGCTCTGATAAACTCCCATCTCATTCAAATAGATGTTGAGCATAGTCTTGGCGAGCTTGGAGAGACCAAGTCTGGCGGTCTGCACTCCATCGCGGTTAGTAACATCAATTAAATAGACTTTACCCATTTATCAACACTTCCTTATCTAATAATATAGATTTGGCTTCTTTATTGTCAAGCTTGCGACACTTGACGCTAGCTGTAGCGACTGATATTATCAAACTACTCCTCGCCAAAACCTTGTGTCAGAGAGTAGAGATGAACTTCATTGACAAGCTGACCAGTGCTGTCCGCAAGAATAAGAGCCTGCTCTGTGTCGGACTGGATACAGACCCGAAATTACTACCTGATAAGACTGGCATCTTTGAGTTCAATAAGGCAATTATTGATGCCACTGCCGACCTGGTATGCGCCTACAAACCAAACTTTGCCTTCTACGAAACTCTGGGAGCCGAGGGATTTAAGGCCCTGAAGAGCACCGTTGACTACATACCCGAAGGTATTCCGGTAATTGCTGATGCCAAGCGGGGTGACATCGGTAATACCGCCAAGGCTTATGCCCAGGCTATTTTTACCCACTTCAACTTTGATGCCACAACTGTTAATCCATATCTCGGTTTTGACTCAATAGAGCCTTTCCTGGAATACCAGGACAAAGGAATCTTTATCCTCTGCCGAACCTCAAATACCGGCGCCATTGATTTCCAGTCCCTTTCTTGTGAGGTAGAAAACAGCCACCGCCCCCTATTTGAGGTAGTTGCCCTAAAAGCCAGTCAGTGGAATAAGCACGGTAATATCGGGCTGGTTGTTGGGGCTACCTACCCTGAGGAACTAAGGTTGATTCGGCAAAGTCACCCCGATATGCCTCTTTTGATACCAGGTATCGGCGCCCAGGGGGGAGACTTAGCACTAACCGTTCGCTACGGGGTTGACGTTCAGGGAGAGAAGGCAATCATCAACTCGTCACGGCAAATTATCTATGCCTCACGGGGTAAGGATTTCGATCAGGCCGCCCGGGGCGCCGCCGTAGCGTTACGAGACCGAATTAACCAGTACCGGACTATCCGTACACCTTGAACCGGGATTATCTATCAACTTACTTCTCTCTACTAAACAATATCTTCTTCTCGCATTTGGTGTAGAGCAGCATTATTAGCTACCGGCGGAAGCCTCGATAGCAAGGAGGCACCGTTTCATCTCAGCTCCCCCGCTGAAACCGCCAAGCTTGCCGTTACTGGCAACTACCCGATGACAGGGAATGATAATCGGTAGAGGGTTTCTTCCTAGAGCCTGTCCCACCACCCGGACTGCCCCTGGTCTTTTCATCTGCTTAGCTACCCAGAGGTAACTCCTGGTTTCGCCATAAGGGATGAGCCTGGTTACCTCCCATACCTGGCGTTGAAAAAGAGTCGCTCCCGACAAGTCAAGCTCATCAGAGAAGGTCGTCTGATGACCGCTAAAGTAGACTTTAAGGCGGACTATCAGGTCAGCCAAGGGGCGGGGAGACCAGGTTGCCTGATTTAGACGATTACCTAATAGCAGTAAGGCTTCTTGAGCCGAGGGCTGGGGTAGAGTGGTGGCCAGTAATCCCTTGGCTGAAGCCAGTATACCTACCCAGCCGATACCAGTGTCAAAGATAGTATATTTTAGCTCTCCGCTCATTAGATACTAAATATAGCAAAATAGGTTATAAAAAAGAAGCAAACCCTTTATCTAACTTCAAGAATTATGGAGAGCAGAAAAGATGGCGCAGAAAAGATGGCAAACGGTTAATCAGCGAAATATCTCTACCCGGTAGAAAGCCTCGGCTAGTTCGTAATCCTCTCCCTCAGCCATCATTTTAGCCCGTTCCCTCATCCGCTCTTCAAACTCAGGAGATAACCTATTCCCTACTTGACTATTATGGCAGCGTATGGCGGCAATTTTAACATCAAAGGTATCGGTGATGTTAGAGCGGCAGTTAGGCTCCTCAGAACCGGTGAGCCATACCTCCTTCACTTTATGCGGTTGAAGCCCTTCTTCCAATAAATCAGGGTAGGCTAGAAGGTCCCTGGCGCCGGGGAAAATAGCATCTAAGGTAACCTGTCCGCTAATGCGGTGGTCACGATGATAAATATACCTGTGATAAGGGTCATGGGTTAGCACGATTTCAGGGCGATACATTCTTATCAGGCGCACAATCTCTTTACGGAACTCAGCTGTCTCTTCCAAACCCTGGTCGGGATGGCGCAGAAAGATAACTTCCCTCACTCCTAACACCTTGGCAGCTGCCAGTTGTTCCTGCTCTCTAATTTTTACCAGTTCCTCCGACTTCATATTAGGGTCGCTAGTGCCCTTATCACCATTGGTGCATACTACATCAACAACATCCTTCCCTTCACGCACC
>JACQOL010000079.1 GCA_016202555.1 Chloroflexota bacterium
AAATAGTACAGTATTAACTCAGGGAGAAAGAAATGCCCAGAGTATTCAAGGCTCTAGCTACAATAACTGTTTGGGTCCTGTTCATTGTAGGGTTGTCTAGCTTGATATTTACCGCCATTGACCAGTTCACCAGGTCGGGGGGGCTGATGGGAGGTGAACCATACCACTTTAATGATGTAGCCTGGGAATCACATGCAATCTTCACTCTGTTTCTGTCAGTGGTAGCGATGAAGATTAGAAAAGCACTGGAATAGGCACTCTATAAGCTGAACAGATTGGATATGAGATGCTCATTACGGGAAGGTAATGCTGCCATTCTGACGACTAATAAACCTTAATCTAGACTAGGAGAAGATAGGGAAATGAATAAATGGCTTCGGCGTGCTCTGAAAATCCTGGCGGGAATTGTCGCTTTCTTGATAATTGTCGTTCTGGGGCTGGTGGTTTACACGCAGTTAACCTGGGCACGGCCTTATGACCGGCCGGTGCCACAGCTGACAGCGCCTAAAGATAAAGAAACCGTTGCTCGCGGCGAATATCTTTATAAGTATGGCTATCAATGCTGGGGATGCCATAGTAAGGGGACTGACGACCCTAATTCCCCTCAAGCTGGAGGAAAGGAGTTTGACCTTTCTAAAGTGGGGCCGGGCTTCGGGGTATATAATGCCCCTAACCTCACTTCCGACCCGGAGATGGGTATTGGAGCTATGTCCGATGGTTTAATCGTCAGGGCACTGCGCGAAGGCTTGAACCGGAAAGGGCAGACCCTTTTCCCGGTCATGCCGGCAGACTGGTTGAAAGGTCTTTCCGATAAGGACACTCTGGCAATAGTTGCCTATCTCAGGAGTCTCCCTCCGGTGAAGAACGCT
This sequence comes from Chloroflexota bacterium, assembly GCA_016202555.1. Taxonomy (GTDB): domain Bacteria; phylum Chloroflexota; class Dehalococcoidia; order Dehalococcoidales; family UBA2162; genus JACQOL01. The sequence continues at coordinate 870 of JACQOL010000079.1, forward strand.
GTCTCGTCCAACCGCCCGTCATTTGCGGCTAAAGCTCTCTTCGCCCTTAAAGTGCTTAAACCCCAGCCACCTATCACCCAGCCTGTTGTTTCCCCGCCGCCGGGAGTCACTGTGGAATACGGGAAATACCTGGCCGAGAATACTGCCACCTGCGCCGACTGCCATAGCCAGCGTAATCTGAACACGGGCGTCTTTTTGCCCGGCAAGAATTTCACGGGCAGCAGCATTGCTTTTGGTGGTGAACTTGATAATTTGCCCGCCTCTGCCTATGCCCCTAACCTGACGCCTGATAAAAAGACTGGTATCGGTACCTGGACTGAGGAGCAATTCATCAAGGCATTGCGTACCGGCACCCGTCCTGATGGTACTGTTATGCTCACTTTGATGCCCTATCCGTATTTTAGCTTCTGGACGGATGACGACCTGAAGGCAGTCTACCGCTATCTGCAGACAGTTCCAGCCCAGGAAAATGAAGTTCCGCAGATGGAATACCTGGCAGCAATAACTTCGGGAAGCAGTCTCACTAAAGGTGAAGCTATGTTTAAGGTTCGCTGCTCAACCTGCCACGGCGAAAACGGTAAAGGAGCGACTCCGACATCGGTAGCTTTGGCTCGAGTTGCTCCGAATCTGGATGACGCTGCTCTTACCAATACCATCAAGAGCGGAATCCCCGCTACCCGTATGCCTGGCTTCGCTAAGACGCTGAGTGCAGAGCAACTAGCCGACCTGATTACCTTTGTGCGCTCCTGGAAGTAAATAGTGTCAAAATGGCTCGCCAAATATGTCGGCTCCTTCGCCTACCGCTATTTCCGCGTGCCCTGGGATATTGGGCCGCGTGAGGAGCTGGTAGTTTTGGTAAAGAGTGGACGCCTCACTCCTTGTCGCTCCATTGACCTTGGTAGCGGCACCGCCAGCAACTGTGTCTTCCTGGCACAACATGGTTTCGATGTGACCGGGATAGATTTAGCCTCTTCAGCGATTGGGTTAGGCTACAAAAGGGCACAAGAAGCCGGCGTGTCAGTGAACTTCATCCTGGACGACCTCACTAAGCTACGTAACGTTTCTGGCATATTCGATTTGTTGGTGGATTATGGCACACTTAACGATATGCACCCGAGGGAGAGGGACCTGTATGTGAGTAATATACTGCCGTTAACTCATTCAGGCAGCCAGTTCCTGCTCTATTGCTTTGAATGGCAGTTAATCTGGTGGGAAAAGCTACTCTTTCTAGTTTTACCTTTTCGTGCGGCTCTTGAACCTGGCGAGGCGAAGCGGCGCTTCGGTCAGTATTTTGATATTGAAGAGATTTCCCGGAAGACTAACCGCCGTGGCTGGCCACGGGCTTCTGCTGTTTATCTGATGACCAGAAAGTGAAGAGAAGGTCAAGCGCCTGGCTAGAGCAAAGGCTCATTTCGGGTTGACGACAGCAGAGTTGAAGGGATGACCCGGTCGTTTAAAATCAGGCAGGTAGTTCTCGGCCGCCTCCATCTCCTGCAGCCAGCCATTCTCCAGTCCTAACCGTTCGATTAGCTCGACGACCTCTGAATACTCAGAGGCTAAGATTGTCCGGGAAAGGGAAGGGATGCGTGACGCCCGGTGTGCCGGAAAGTATTGAGACATAATACTTACGGTAACAGTGGGCGAAACCTCTCTAGCCAGCCAGGTGAGTGAGGCCTGGCTACCGGCCAGTCCATTGGGTAGAATCAGGTGACGCACAATTAACCCGCTCTGTGCCAGCCCAGTTTCATCAAGCACTAAATCTCCCACCTGCCGGTACATCTCTTTGATAGCGGCACGGGCATGCATCGTATATTCTGGAGCCTGGGAAAACTTTCTCGCCCATTCATCCGAAGCATACCTCAAATCAGGCAGGTAAATGCTGATGATGCCATCCAGTTCTCTCAATGATTTAATCGCATCGTAGCCATTGGTATTGTAGACCAGGGGCAGCCGTAGTCCCATCGGGACTGCCTCCAGTACTGCCCGCACTAGCTGGGGGACAAAGTGGGATGGGGAAACAAAGTTGATATTGTGACAGCCCAGCTCATCCTGAAGGTAGAGCATCCGCTCCGCCAGACTATGAAAATTAATTTCTTTAGATTGTTGCCCTCGCCAATCCTGGCTAATCTGATAGTTCTGGCAGTAGACACACCTCAGATTACAGTTGCCCAGGAATATTGTCCCCGAGCCTTCGCTCCCGGAAATGACCGGTTCCTCGCCAAAGTGAGCACAAACCGCCGAAACGATTGGCAGATAAGCGGAATGGCAAAAATCTGTTTCCCCTATGAGGCGGTTGACACCGCACTCCCTGGGGCAAATATCACACGAGCCTAGCTGAGCTTCTAATCTTTCCGCCCGGCGCTTTAGCTCGCCAGAGCGGTAGAGAGCAATATACCCCGGCTCAAACAATTTTGTCCTACCTCCGTTAAACCTATGCCGTGAGCTGTAATCTAAACCACTGTCCAGCCGGCTCGATTAGGACTCCTTGTTCTTGAATATACGAGACAACATTCCAGTTTTCGGTGGTTGCCCCAGCCATTTATCGAACTCTTTTGGATTCTCAATAATAATCGTGTTACCTTTGCGCTGATACTTGATTGTCTGGGGAAGGTATCCCTGGTAATCAATAATCTCCCAGAGCTGCATATCTTTAGCAAAGGTTACCAGTTTTCGGTTCCCTTCGTCTTTAACTGTAGCTTTGTGCAGACCGTAAAGAAGGTCACGCCAATCCTGACGACCCGGGTCGTAAAGCTTTTCTATCGGCTCTGCCGGGAAAAACTCGGGTATGGAGCGTTTGGCCTTTGCATATAATTCTCTCATAACCGCTCTGGCCAACAAGAGTTCATCATCACTTGCTAATTCATCAGCGTTGAGTCGATTTAGATAGAGATAAGAGAACCATCTAAATATAAGATTGTCCTCCTTAAACAGTCTTGCCAGTTTTCCTCTAGCAGCTTCGCTGGGAGCAAACTGAACATCAAAATCTATTCGTTTGACCCGGGACTTTGCCCATTCTCGCAGTCTGGGGCTATTGGAGGTAATCACTATCTGCGGTGACACATATTGGTCTCGCCACCATCGCTCCCAATACGACTTGAAGACTTCTTCCATCCTGAGAATACGAGATTGGTCGACATCATCGAAGACCAAAGGAAAAGCAGTTTCGGTTAGCCGTACATTAGTAATCCCTGTTTTTGTGAAATCTTGGCGCGACAAAGGTTCTATTATTCTCCCGGTTAAAAGCTTCAGAGCAAACCGTAAAAAGGTGCTCTTGCCATTCTGTGAAGGTCCGTATATGTAGAGAAAGCGTGGCCCTCGGCTATAAAGAGGACCGAACTTCACCCGTCTGGCTTTCATACATTCGTGCGCAAAGGGAGTAAAGAATATGTAGAGTAGTGCCTCAAACACGCTTCTCTTCACGAATGCGGGGTCGGCGGACACCACCCCAAAATCCACTGTGTTAAGGTAAGCCTCCATCAATTCTAGACCTTGATTAACTAAATTCGCATCAGGAGGTGCTTGGGTAAGAACTGTCATTGGCGTATCAAGACCAAACAACAACTCCTGACGCTCGCGGGAAAGAATCAGAAGCGGGACATGGTGCGTCTCATACACATACCGAACATAAGCCGGAGTGTTTATCTGCATTTGGTTGTGACCGGCAGATACTGGGTTCAAAGGCTTCAAAAGCTTTTCGACTCGTTTTCGTTGCACTCCGGATTCAGGCAACTGAAGCACTGTTATCTTTTCCTCCTTGGCATCAGAAGCCTCAACCAGACTGAGCGATAGGTCGTGAAAAATATCTCTTATTTTCATATCCTGCTCTTCAGATATAGCACCTTTGAGCCAGACTTCAATCGATTGTTTTCTATCCGTCTCCGGTCTTTGCTTCAGAAGGTTCTTTAAATCTTCCATAAAAAGGGTGCAGCCACGAAGATGACTCTCGTAATCTTGCTCTAGCTGCTTAAGCACAGGGTTACTCCGAGGTATATCGAAATACCAGGCGTAGTTAATCTGCCTTGCCTCTTGTGCGGTTAGAGTCAGATTGGCGCTGGTTTGAATTACCCTAACAATTTCGTCTCTCTCGAGAATATAAAGCTTAGTATGTATGGTGCGGGCAGAGATAAAGACCCGCAGTTTGTCTTTTTCTACAAGGTCTGCCAACTGGTCAGTAACCTCAATGCCTTTCTGTTCCAAGTTCTTTTTATAGGTTTCAGAAAGATTCTCTCCTACTACAACCTCAACTTCGGAATAGCCACGTTTGTCGAAGAATTCCAGCAGTAAATCCGGTGAGATGACATAGGAAATGGCTCGCATCCTGCCGAACCCATCAAAGAGACTATCGAAATCCTTCTGCTGCTTGATGACTCGCGTGTGTAGAGGGAATAGCTCTCCAAAAAAGTCTCCCTGAATCACATTAGGATGTGGTGTATGCTGAGGAACCATAGTCACTTTAAAACCACCTATTTTTTACTCCTATTATTGGTAATTCTACTCTTTTGTTCACAGCTAGTTTTATTCTAGAGAATCAGCCAGACGGCTTACGCAGTCTAGCTAAGGCGGTTTCGATGCGACTCAGACACCGCTCCTTGCCCAGCACTATCATCGTCTGGAATAGCGGTGGTGCGACCGTCCGCCCGGTAATCGCCACCCGTAATGTGCCAAAAAGCTGTCCCGGCTTCAATTCTAGCTCCACAGCTAGAGGCCGTAGCAATGACTCCAGGGATGCCTCATCAAATACCGCTAAGTCTACCAGCTTTAGTCGGGCCGATTCTAATGCCTTGATAGCTGATTCCCTGGTCATACCCTTGCCAATCAGTGAATCTGAGGGATAATCCGATTCCTCAATGAAAAAGAACTTTATCAGGTCAGGTACTTCGGTAAGGGTTTTAGTCCGTTCTTGGACAAGAGGCAGTATCTGCCTGAGGTAGTTAATATCCAGTGGCCGCTTTATCTGTGGAGGTAAGCCACTCTCCAGAAACGGTAAAGAGCGCTGGACAAAATCTTCCGGGGTTAAGTTGCGGAGATACATCCCGTTCATCCAGCTGAGCTTGTCCTGATTAAATATGGCTGCTGTCTTATTAACCCGCTCAAGGGAGAAGTTTTTGATTAGCTCCTCCAGCGAGAAAATTTCTGTCTTATCATCCAGTGACCAGCCCAGCAGGGCCAGGAAGTTAAGAAGTGCCTCCGGCAGATAGCCTTGCTCCCGATACTCGGCGACCGAGGCGGCACCATGCCGCTTGCTTAACTTGGCACGGTCAGGCCCCAGAATCGTCGGCAGGTGGGCAAATTGGGGTGGCTCATAGCCCAGAGCCTGGTATAACAGGAGATGTCGCGGGGTGCTGGAGAGCCACTCCTCACCCCGGATGACATGGCTAATTTTCATCTCGTAGTCGTCAACAACATTAGCCAGGTGATAGGTGGGGTAGCCATCGGACTTGAGCAATACCAGGTCATCAATGGTGCTGTTTTCAAATTTAACATCGCCCCAGATGAGGTCATTAAATCTGGTTTGCCCTTCCAGCGGGGTCTTAAGACGCACCACCGGCGTAATACCATCGGATTCTTTGGCTGCCTGTTCCAGTTCACCTAGGTCACGGCAACAACGGTCATAACCCGGGGGCTGTTTATGCTTGACCTGTTCCTCCCTCATTTCCTTAAGACGCTCAGGTGAGCAGTAGCAATAGTAGGCATCCCCATGTGCTATCAGGCGCTGGGCGGCTTCGTGGTATAGCTCCAAACGCTGGGATTGAAAATAGGGGGCATACTTACCCCCCACCTCAGGACCCTCATCCCAGTCCAGCCCCAGCCAGCGCAGGCTATCCAGAATGGCTTCTACGGCCCCCTCAACAGTGCGGGCGACATCGGTATCCTCAATACGGACGATAAAACTGCCCCCATTGTGCCGGGCAAAGAGCCAGGCAAAAAGGGCGGTGCGGATATTACCGACATGGGGATAGCCGGTGGGACTGGGGGCAAAGCGGGTTCTAACTGGGTTAGTCATTTAAGAATGTTCTCCGTAGTATAAGCTACTGGCTCATCTCTCACTACCGCGAAGGCACTTTCTTTTTCGACAAACGAAGGACTTGTGGATTGCTGTTTATATTCTCGTATTCTTCTTTCGGATAATCGCACATACTCTTCCTCGGTATCATAGCCAATGTAATGTCTGCCTGCTTTAATGGCGGCTATCGCTGCTTGTCCGCTTCCGCAAAATGGGTCTAGCACGACTTCATCCTTGAAGGTATATAGCTGAATCAACCGATAAGGAAGCTCTACAGGGAAAGGGGCGGGATGACCTACCTTACGCGCTGATTCTGCCGAAAACGTCCAAACACTTTTGGTAAACTCTAAAAACTCTTCTCTGGTTATTGTACTAACCTTTTTCGGTAGATTCTTTCTGTTGAATGCTTCTTTTGAGAAAACCAGGATATACTCGTGAATATCTCTAAGTATAGGATTGGCAGCCGATAACCAGGTTCCCCAGGCTGTAGATGGGCTGGCGCTCGAAGCTTTGTTCCAGATTAGCTCACCCCGCATCATGAAACCAATATCAAGCATATCCTGAATAACATAGCTATGTAGAGGAATGTATGGTTTCCTGCCCAGGTTAGCAATATTTACGCATGCCCTACCACCAGTAACAAGCTTCTTATATACCTCGCTAAATACTCTCTTTAGTAGCTCTCTATACTCACTTAATGTTAGATTCTCATCATATTCTTTGGTAACATTATATGGTGGTGAGGTTACCATTAGGTGAATACTATAGTCTGGGATTTCAGCCATACTTTCGCTGGATTTACAAAATATTCTGTCTATGGACTCTGGCGTAACTTCATTTTCTATATATTGAGCCGGCACATTTATCTTTTGTCCCTCATATAACTTGCTGGCATAAAATTTTGTTGAGTCATGCCCGATTCTCCCTGGAGAACCGAATGCACTTGTCTCTGTACTCTTTCTTCTTTGCGAAGAATATTTTTTGTTATCAACCATTATTTCAGCTCTCTTATTAATGCTAAAAATCTCTCTGCCTTTTTTTCATAGGTTACCTCTCTGTCGGCTAGTTCAATAAATTTACCCAATGCGTCCTTTGTTCGCATGCT
>JACQOL010000081.1 GCA_016202555.1 Chloroflexota bacterium
GGCTCAACAATCTCTTTGTCACTTACCTTAATCAAGGTCTTGCCTCGGCGGAGACCTATCAGCGTCTTGCTAGTGATATTACCAAAGCGGCTGGTGAAATCCAGGGCTTGCTCAAAGAAAGGGAAGGGCACAAACTAGCTGGTAAAATCATCAAGGCGGCTGAGGAAATTCGGGTTCTGGCTGGAAAATTTGAAGCTCTTACTGGCTGGAAAATTTGAAGCTCTTAAAGAGGGGGTGTCAGCTATTCCCGTGAGGAACAAAACTAGCTAATAGATTGGGAATTCAGTTACTTAACCCTTGACATCGGTGCCAGGGATGCTTATCCTGAGATTGTTTAGTAACGGGATTAAAGAAGGAAAAGGTACTGCTATGGTGTGGGATATTAATCTGCTCTTAACTAAGGCGCTAGACTTAAAAGCGTCCGACCTGCACCTGGCAGTTACCTATCCCCCGATGCTTCGGATAAGAGGCGAACTAAAGCCCATCGCTGGTCTCTCCTCACTTACCCCCAGCGATATTGAGGAGATTCTGTGTATCCTCATTGATGATGAGGCGAGGCAGAGCTTCTATCGCAATAAGGAACTGGACTTTTCCTATAGCCTGCCCGGGTTAGCCCGATTTCGGGTCAATGCTAGTTTTCAGCGAGGCAGCGTTAGCCTTAGCCTGCGTCCTGTCACGGTTACTATTCCCAGCCTGGAGCAGTTGGGGCTACCCGAGGTCTGTAAGGAGCTGGCAGTTCGTCCCCATGGATTGGTTCTGGTTACCGGGCCGACGGGTAGCGGTAAGTCCACCACCTTAGCGGCGATGATTGATTACCTTAACCAGAAGACTAGCCAGCGGATTATAACGATTGAGGACCCGATAGAATTCTTTCACCAGAGTCAGCGAAGCATGATAATACAACGGGAGCTAGGTAGTGATACCCTCTCCTTCGCTTCGGCTCTGCGCTATGTGCTACGTCAGGACCCGGATATAATTCTCATCGGGGAATTGCGGGATTTGGAGACAATCGCTATCGCTTTAACCGCCGCTGAAACCGGCCACCTGGTTCTCAGCACGGTGCACAGCAGTGGGGCAATACGAGCAGTAGAACGAATCATTGATATCTTCCCCGCTGAGAGACAATCGATGGTACGTTATCAACTGAGTATGGTGTTGGAGGGGATTATCTTCCAACTGCTATTGCCCAGAGCCGATGGGCAGGGGCGAGTAGCGGCGGTAGAAGTACTGGTAGGAACAACAGCGGTGCATAACCTCATCCGGCAGAACGAACTAAATCAAATTAAAACCTACCTTCATAGTGGCGCCGAGTATGGTATGCAAACCATTGAGCAGTCTCTGGCAAGCTTGGTCAAAGGCGGGGTAATAACAGCGGCCGACGCGATGAGCCGGGCGTCAGACCCGGAGAATTTAGAAATCTTGCTGGGGCTTCGCGAGCAGCACTAATTAGCCAGACGGCGAACTGGGCTTATCTTTATCGGTATTGCCCTCATGAGTAACCTGGTTATTAAGAAATAGCTGGCGCTTGGCGCGCTCTGCCAGACGGTTGGCATCACGGGCAAACTTACCCAACTCAACAACGATTTCCCGCGTGATTTCAATCATCGGGGACTGCTCCGACAGGTGCTGCTGAAAGAGGTTGTTCAAGCCGGTAAGCTCGCGCACCCGCTGTTCCAATTCCCTGTTTTTCTCCTCAAGCACCTGCCGTAGTTGCTGTTCCTGCCGATAAAGCTCAGCGATTTCCTTGGCGTAGATTTTGAGTTGTTCCTCACCCAGCGATTCCCAGCTTCGTGGTATTTCTGGCGACATAGTAAGTCTCTCCTTTATTGAGATATAGCTATCCTTGCTGGCTAGCTAAGACCTCCTTTATCTTGTTGAGCAGTGCTATCGGGCTAAAAGGTTTGGTGAAGTAGGCATCAGCCCCGGTTTCTTTTCCCTGGTTGTAGTCAGACTGCTGGCTCATCGCGGTGAGCATAATCACCACCGTGTCTTTGGTAGTCGGGTCGGATTTAATGCGACGGCAGACTTCAAAGCCATTCATCTTGGGCATAGCAACATCCAGAAGTATCAGGTCTGGCTTCTCACGGAGGGCGACCTCCAGCCCTTCTTCACCATTGGTTGCCTCAAACAGTTGATAGCCTGAACCATCGAGGGTAGCTGCCATCAGCATCCGCAGCGGGGCTTCATCATCGACCAGTAGTATCTTTCTTCTCGCCTCTTTGTCTCTGGCTTTAGCCATTATCAGCCTTACCTCCTTCTTTCGCTATCGGTAGGGTAAAGTGGAAAATGCTTCCCTTGCCCAACTTACTTTCTACCCAGATTCTCCCGCCGTGCAGCTCCACGCTGGCTTTGGCGATAGCTAAACCCAGCCCAATACCGCCTCTCTCCCGGGTGCGGAAAGATTCAAGCTGTATGAAGCGTCCAAAAATCGTTTCAAGCTTGTCTTCAGGGATACCAATGCCTTGGTCAGAGACATTTACCTGTAGCCAATCGCCATCACGTTGAGCCGAGACCATTATCTCCCCACCATCGGGGCTATATTTAATCGCATTAGTCAGCAGATTGTCCAGGATTCTCTCTAGGCGATTGAGGTCGGCTCTCACCCGGGGCAGGTCGGGTGGTAGTTGCTCCTGCAACTGGTGCCCTTTCAGGGTTGATTGCAGCACGCTAAGACGCTCGGTAACGACCGTCGTCAAGTCAAGTGCTTCTGGTTTTAAGTTAACCCGTCCGGCTTCAATACGGGAAATATCCAGTAAGTCATCGATAAAGACGCCCAGCCGGCGGGACTCATTTTGCACCAACTGGAGCCATTCTCGTTGCCTCTCCGGGGGCACATCCCGGGAAAGTAATAGCTCGGTAAATCCCTGGATGGAGGCGAGGGGTGTGCGCAGGTCGTGAGAGACTATAGAAACAAAATCGCTCTTCATCTGCTCAATCTCCATCTCCAGGGAGATGTCGCGAAAGACTTCAACAATCCCAATGGCATCGCCAGCACTATTCCTCACCGGGCTAGCCGTCACCGCTACTGGTAGAAGCTGTCCATCTTTGTTATGCAGGAACATCCTGTGGGTTTCGCTAGTCTTTCGGACAGAGAAGCTCGAGCGCAGAGGGCAAAGGGGTGTACCACAGAGAGGGTTACCCTGGCCATCTTCCTTGGCGAGAAATTGAGCACAGGGTTTGCCGATAGTCTCCTCGGCATTCCAGCCGGTGATGAGCTCCGCCCCGTGATTCCAGAGGAGAACCTTATAATCAGTATCAGTAACATAGACGCCATCAGCCACCGAGTCGAAAACCATCTTAAAACGAGCCTGTAGCTCCTCATGCCGTCGGCGCTGAGTAATATCCATACCGTAGATATGCCCGACCTTAAGCTCGGGGATCCCCTGGATAGTAAAATGGAAATATTGCTCGCCGATAGTGACTTCGTGGGGTATCGTGAGTCCCTGGTCAATGCATTGTTTCAGGTTAAGGTCAGCCAGGCTGGGTAGCAGCGATACCAGTGGCGTGCCTCTCACGGCTGTCTTTTCCAGAATGGCTACCGCTGCCGGATTAGCGGAAAGAATACCGCCTTTCTTATCAAAGCGCAGCATCGGTGCCGGGTCCAATTTGGCAAAGAGAGCCATCCCCTCCGCTGCTCCCAACTGGCGCCATGCCACGACTCGTTTTTCCTCCGCTCGCTTGCGTACAGTGAAAAATAAAAACAGCATTGGGGTGACAATAATTACTAGAATTAGCGGGTCAATCAGCGAATAATCATACAACTGAGGGAATAGACGGTTAAGGGATTGCATGATGATATATTCCAGCAGGGTAATAGGGATTAGTACCGCCAGAACTGCCAGCGGAACAGAAGCTATCGGTGCAATAAAAGCATCAGGTAATCTTTTGAACATTTCTCTTCCCTGACTTATTGATTGGAGCAATTATACTATAATTGGTGTGCTTAAGCCAAGAAGGCCTGTTAAGTAGCTTATCCCCCACAATTTGGAGGCGGAGTAGGCGGTAGGTTATAATATATTGGGCCCAGTCGCAAGGCATTTACCGCTGAGTTGCTAGTTTAAGGCTGGGGCGAGTCTGGTTAGTTTGATATGAGAATTCTGCTGAGATTAATGGGCTTCACCCGGCAATACTGGGTGTGGCTGTTACTAGCCTTTATCGCTTTGCTCGCTACCACCGCCTTTAGCCTGGTAGTACCCCGTTTGCTCGGTAACGCCATTGATGCTGTGCTCGGCTCCGGTGAGCGCCGTTTCCTTATCCTGGCGGCAGTCGTTATCTTTGCCGCCAGCGTCTTGAGGAGTATTTTTGCCTATGGATATACCTACTTTAGTCAAGCTGTCTCTCAGAAAACAGCTTATGATATTAGAAATACCCTCTACGACCGACTACAGCGACTTAGTTTTGCCTATCACGATAAAGCTCAAACAGGACAGCTGATGTCACGAGCTACGATCGATGTCGAAGCAATCCGGATGTTCCTGGGCAATGGTTTGTTGAGTATTATCCAGACATTTATCCTGTTGGTTACTATTTCTTATCTCCTGGTGGCACTGGATTGGAAGCTAGCCCTGCTCACTTTAGCCTTCATGCCGGCTATTGCCTGGCGGACGATAATTGTCACCCGCCGTCTCCAGCCCATCTGGCTCAAGGTTCAGCAGTTGGTCGCCACCCTGGGGACGACACTACAGGAGAGTCTCACCGGTATCAGAGTTGTCAAGGCTTTCTCACGTCAGGAAGAAGAGCACCGAAAATTCGCCAGTGATGCTAAGACGCTCTACGATGCTGAAGTCAGCGCCGCTCGTCTGGTAGCTCTTAATATGCCTTTAATGGTGTTTTTACTGAGCTTACCAACAGCACTCGTCCTGTGGTATGGCGGGCAGCGGGTAATCGCCGATAATCTGACCATCGGCGGACTGACCCAGTTTATTCTGTATCTGGGGATGCTGGGGATGCCTATCCGTCGTATCGGATTTATGGTCAGTATGTTTTCTCGCTCCATATCGGCGGGGCAACGCATTCTGGAGATACTTGATACTGAGTCCTTAGTTCAAGAGAAACCAAATGCTGTTGAGTTAGGTAAGGTAAAAGGCGAAGTTTCTTTTGAAGATGTTAGCTTTAGCTATGATTCAAGAGGGCCGGCACTGAAAAATGTTAGTTTTAGCGTGCCACCAGGACAATTAGTTGCTTTGCTGGGCAACTCAGGTAGCGGTAAGAGCACCATCGCCCGTCTCATCTCTAGATTCTATGACGTCACTGGAGGGCGCATCACTATTGATAGCATTGATGTTCGCGATGTAACCCTGTCCTCACTGCGCCGGAATGTGATAACGGCACAACAGGATATCTTTCTCTTCTCAGCGACCATTCGGGATAATATTGCCTACGGTGCCGTTAGTGTTAGTCTGGAAGAGATAATAGCTGCCGCCAAAACGGCTTATCTTCATGACTTCATCCAGAGTCTGCCTGATGGCTATAATACCTGGGTAGGAGAACGGGGCGTTACCCTCTCCGGCGGCGAGAGACAACGACTTGCCATCGCCCGTACCCTGCTCATGAACCCCAGAGTCCTTATCCTGGATGACTCCACCTCCAGTGTCGACGCTGAAACAGAACATCTTATCCTTCAGGCTCTAAACAAGCTTATCAAGGGACGAACTACCTTTATTATCACTCACCGCCTGCCCATCATCCAGAATGCTGACCTTATCCTGATGCTCAAGGATGGCGAGATTGTGGAGCTGGGGAAGCATAACGAGTTGATGGCGAAGAAGGGGCTTTATTACCAAACATATCAGTTACACTTCTCGGTAACTCAAGTTTCTAAAAAGAGGCTAAAAGAGGAGTAAACATGCATCACGGTGGTAGCAATCCTGGGGGGCGTGGGCATGGTGGTTCATCCAGGGGAACTCGGCTTAATAGCTCCCCTGATGCCGAATGGGATGATGATGTCTTAGGCAGAGCGTATGACCGCAGGGTCATGAAGCGGCTGTTCAAATATGTTGTCCCGGTCAAAGGCTGGCTGGCTCTGGGAGCTAGCGGCATGTTACTTCATTCCTTAGCTGGTCTCGTTATGCCCTACCTGGTAGTAATTGCAACCGACCGCTTCATAGAAACCGGTAAGTTTGGGGGACTTGGTATTATTGCTATTGCCTATACCGGTGTGGCGCTACTGAGCTGGGTTGGGCACTATGTCGAAAGTCTATATCTGTCATACGCTGGTGAGATGATTCTCTTTAGACTGCGCACTGAGATGTTCGACCACCTGCATCGCCTCTCGCTGAAATTTTTTGACCATAATAAAGTGGGCAAACTGATGTCCCGTATACAGAATGATGTTACCCAGGTGCAGGAACTACTCACTGGCGACATTCTTAGTGTCATCACCAATATTCTGACGCTGGTGGGAATAGCTGTGGTTTTGGTGGTGATGAACCCTCGCCTGGCCCTGCTTACTTTCACCGTGGTGCCGGTCTTAGGTATACTGGTAGTTATCTGGCAACGGCATGCTCGCCGTGCCCTTCTCAGAGTACGACAGGCGATTGCCGTTGTCAACGACCAGCTTCAAGAAGGTATCTCCGGAGTTCGCGTCGTCCAAAGCTTGTCTCGTGAAAAAGTAAATATCGGGCAATTCGATAGTGCTAATAAGGAGCATCTAACCGCCAATATAAATGTCGTCAAACTCCAAGCGGTGATGATGCCCACCGTTGAGATATTGACGGCAATCGCCTATGGCTTAGTTCTGGTCTTCGGTGGCTACCAAGTTCTGGATGGACAGATGACCCCCGGTGTTATCATCGGCTTTCTACTCTATATTCAGCGCTTCTTTAACCCGGTGCAAGAACTGGCAATGTACTATGTTGAACTACAACGAGCGATGGCTTCCGGAGCACGTATCTTTGAACTGCTCGATATTAAACCTGAAATTAAAGATAATTCCCGGGCAATAGAGATGCCTCCAATCAGAGGGGAGATTAAATTTTATCAGGTTAGCTTTAGCTATCAGCCTGGTAATGAGGTGCTTCATAATATCGATTTAACCATCAAACCGGGAGAGATAGTGGCGATAGTGGGGCGGACTGGGGCCGGTAAGAGTAGTCTGGCGAACCTGATCGCTCGCTTCTACGAAGTAGATAAAGGGGAGTTAACGGTAGATGGCTATAATGTGGCTTCAGTAACCCAAGAATCATTGCGGCGTCAGATAGGTATTGTTCCCCAGGACCCGTTTCTCTTCTCTGGCAGCATCGAAGATAATATCCGATACGGATATCTTGAAGCGAGTCATCAAGCGGTTATTAATGCCACTAAAGCGGCTGGGGCTGATGACTTTATCACCCGCTTGGAGAGCGGTTACAACACGCCGGTAGGGGAAAGGGGAGGTAACCTTAGTGCCGGTCAGCGCCAGTTTATCTGCCTGGCACGGGCAATCCTATCTAATCCACCCGTCCTGATACTGGACGAAGCTACCTCCAGTGTGGATACCAATACGGAACGCCTGATGCAACAATCACTAAACCAGATGGTTCAAGGACGGACCTGTCTCATCATTGCCCACCGACTATCGACGGTGATTAACGCTGACCGTATTATCGTGCTTGAGCAGGGTAGAATCGCCGA
>JACQOL010000084.1 GCA_016202555.1 Chloroflexota bacterium
GACCGGGTGGTAACGAGTGTTATCCGGAATTATGCCCTTACCATTCAGACATCACCATTAGTTTGGGATTTAACAGTCATCACGCTCTACTTTATCTTGACATCAACCTATCTGCTGCTGACCATACGCCATGACATTTACACTTTGCGACACCGGTTACCGAGTCGTTTTAATCCTGTCTACCGGCTGCTAACCAACGGCTATCAGCCAGAAGAAGATGAAAAGGCGCAAAGAATGGCCTGGTGGTTAGCCTTCGCCGTTATTCTACTGGCTCCATTCCTGCTCCATGGCGGAGTTATACCGTGGCTTTTCCAGGTTATCGCCTCTATGCCGGGGTGGTATAGCGCCATCGATGCGCCGACCTTTCTCAGTATCGCCCTGACCTCGGCTTTCGGTTCGGTCATCATCCTCGCCTATATTTTCCGGCGGGTCTACGCCTGGCAGGACCTTCTCCCCGACAAGCTCTTTTCCAGAATGGGCAGTGTAATGGCGCTGGTCGGACTGTTCTTCTTGTGGCTCGAGCTTCAGGCGATTATGACCGGTGCCTTTGCCGCGCCAGTTGGGCTACGCACGGCTACGGAAGCCAAGATGGAAGACCCTGGTTTCTGGTTGATTATCGGGCTTACCGGCGCCTCTGTCCTCTACCTTGGGGCACAAACGATATGGCGCTCTCTGTTCAGCGTGAAACGGGTTGTCGCCTTCGCAATCATACCGGTGATAGCAACATTGTTTGAGAAAACACTCTTTATCGTTGAAGGGCTACAGCACCCTCTTTTCGATATTTACAAGAACGTGCCTGGGGGCTATACCCCTACCTGGGTTGAATATGCCATGGTCGGTGGGGGTGTTAGCATTATTGTTTTGTGGTTTGCCATCCTTTCAAAAATAATACCAATCATTGAAGCTGAGGATGAGCATAAAGGACAGGAAACATAAATGTTAGAATGGATAGGTCTTCCGGTAGGTCGCTGGCTAATTTTCGGCATTATCCTGATGCCAATATACGGTATGCTGCTGGGATGGTTTTTGGGAAAGCCACGCAATTTCCGGATGGCTTTCCGCGGGCTTGCCTACCTATTAGGGCTGATAGTAGTGTTGTGGGGTGGACTATTTCTGCTCAGTATGGTAATAAAATTATTCTTCTTTTTATACCCGGTAACAGTAGCCGGGTAGTTAGATAGAAATGAGCAAGATGAAGATAAAATTAGGTTGGTATTTAGGCGCAGTGCTGATACCTGGTCTGGCTGCCCTGAGTGTTTCCTGCTCTGCAATCGAGCCGCCAAATGCACCGATACCGGTAGCAACTACCGTTCCACCATTCATACCCCACCGTTTAGAGGGCCGGGGTGATTGCCGTCTCTGTCACGCCACTGGAATTGGCGGTGCTCCTCAATTTCCGGCTAATCACAGCCTGCGCCCAAGCGATGTTTGCCAGGCTTGCCATCAGCCAAAGCCTGGCTTATATGCGGATAACGAGCCAGTTCCGATGCCAGTACCTGTATTCCCTGCCGAAACAAAGCCACCTGCAGGGACAACCCCGGCACCAGTATCAGCTAAAGACCTATTTAGCGCCAAGTGTGCTGCCTGTCATGGAGTAAACCGGCAGGGGACTCCCGGACTAGCTCCAGCTTTAACTCCGGAGAGCCTGGCAACACGGACCGATACTGAGATAAAAAATACGATATTGGATGGCCGCCCCGGCACGGCAATGATACCGTGGAAAGGAACCCTCAGCCCGGAGGAAATAGACGCCCTGTTCCAGCTTATCAAACACACCCCGCCTTAAAAACATGAGAAAAAGGTAGTATAACCAACCTGCTCTGCTAAAACCTTCTCTAAAATCCATTATAGCGCTCAATTAGTCGCTAGCGTGCTCTTCAATAGAATGCCATTCGCCCAATACAAACCTGTCGAGCCGGCAGGTAAGATATCGTAGGTCGCCTCGCCATTGTAAGCCACATGCTCCACTACCGCTACCAGAGCTCCATCTAGAGTATCGCCTACCCGGTAGTCGTCCAGTGCTCGCCCTTCGGCTGTTGGGTGACCTGGTGATGCACTTACAGTACGACCATCATTCAGTCTTAGTTTAACCATCTGGAAGAATGCTGGTACCGGAGTCATTACGGTTTCCACTACAGCGGCCGCAGTACGCTTGCCTGAATCATCGACTGTCCACACAGCCATCCCCTGGCGAAGCTGCTCTACTGGTACCGGTCCGCCGGGTGTATCTATCAGGGTGCCCCCCGCTAAGCAAATTGGATACGTATTGAAGCTTGGCTCTCTTTTCAATACCTTTATTTCGCCAGACTTTGTGATTGTTCCTTCGATACGCTCCCCCTGGCCTTCACCTCTCCGTAGAACAAAGTTGTAAACGTCTTCTGAAGCAGTGAGCTCCACCCCCATGGTAAGTTTCTTGTGCTCGCGGTAAATAAGCACTTTTTCATCATTAGTATAATCAGTTTTATTCGGCAGACCGAGATGTTTTAAAATCGCCAAGAACTCAACCGTGTCTGCTTTAATAGCATCAAACTGTTCCAGGGCACTTTTTTCTTCTTGTCCCTCTCGCGCGATGGGATAAAAATCGCGGTCAACGTAAAACACTGGACCAAAATTAGAAATCAGAAGGTATTTCAACTCGGTTACCGAGTAGATGACCAGGGGTGGTAGAGGTGGTGAAGGATGCTGTTGCCCACAAGCACCAGCAAATAGACTCACTATCCCTAGAAATAGAATAAGAAAACTAATAAACAATTTTGCTCTCATCATCATAAATCGCCCCTTCAAGTCATCTCAATGTTCTAACGAAATAAGAGGAATGTTAGCAAAATACTGGCGGACACAAGAGAAAAGATGAGTAGTGAGCCGTCCGGGGCTCGAACCCGGCACCACCTGATTAAAAGTCAGGTGCTCTACCAA
>JACQOL010000006.1 GCA_016202555.1 Chloroflexota bacterium
ATGAAGCTACGGACAAAAAAAGCGACGATGACCAACAAAGAGCGAGTGGAAGCATTACTCAGGAGAGAAAAACCTGACCGAGTGCCTTTCGCTGGGGGAGGCGGGGGCTTTGCGATGCTCTATAGCGGGTTTTCCCTTACTGACCAATACACCAAACCAGCAAAGGTGGTCTATGAAGCCGAGAGGAAAACCTGTCAAGAGTTTGATTGGGTCTTTACTCCGTCTTTGGGAGTTCGTGA
Source organism: Chloroflexota bacterium (assembly GCA_016202555.1). GTDB lineage: Bacteria > Chloroflexota > Dehalococcoidia > Dehalococcoidales > UBA2162 > JACQOL01. Next base: position 240 of record JACQOL010000006.1, read on the forward strand.
CGGTAACCAGAGGGGGGTATTCGGTAGTGCAGTTAGCTTACCCAGCAATAGATATTCTATGGCGCCGTTTGTTGTTAAATACGTTGTAGAAACCGTGGATGATATTAAGGCACTGAAAATACCCGACATTAAAACCCTTTACTCACCCGAGATGGTAGATTTCTACAAATTATCATGCCAGGACGAGGATGACAACAAACCGTGGAACGTCACTTTTACTTGTCTTCGAGTGGCAAATCTTGCCGGTGACATCGCTGGGATGGAAAGGGTATGTAAATGGATGATTAAGAATCCTGAAGCCGTTCACCGTTTGCTCCGTTTGACTGCTGATTATAATATCGCGACCGCTCAATACGTCAGGGGCATCTTTGGTGTAGAGAGAGTATTACCCTCAGGTCCTACGGCAGTCGTTTCTAATCAACTAGTGTCACCAAAACACTTTGAGCAGTTTGCTCTGCCCATTCAGCAAGAAGTTCACCAGAAGGTATTAGCGATGGGTTTTAAGCATCTTAGTATCCATATTTGTGGCGAACAGAACCTGAACTTACCTTATTGGCAACAGATTCCGATAGGCGATCCGGGCTTTGTTAGTGTTGGCAACGAGATTGACTTAGAAACACTAGCACAATATTTCCCCAATGACATCATCGAAGGTAATCTGGATACGACAATTATCCAGTGCGGCACCCCGGAGGAAGTCTATCAAGCAGCAGGGAAAGTGATTGAACAAGGCAAGAACTTATCTAATGGTTTTATTCTTAAACCTGCCTGTCAGCTACCACCCCGGGCCCCTGTGGAGAATATGAGGGCAATCACCCGAGCTCTTAATGATTTCGGCTGGTATTAGGCTAAAGTAGCTCACATCAAAAAAGGGGGGATGATTACGATGACGGTACGAATAAGAAAAGCGACGATGACCAACAAAGAGAGGATGGAGGCATTACTCAGGAGAGAGAGCCCTGACCGGGTGCCTTTCTGGCCCTTTAGCCCGCAGAACTTTGTTACGGTCCATAGCGGAAGTTCCATTGCTGACTCATATTCTGATGCATACACCCCAATGATAGCCTATGAAGCCCAGAAGAAAGCTTGTCAAGAGTTTGACTGGGTCTTTACGCCGACTTTTAATAGTCGTCGCGGTCTTGGGGGGGCGTTTGGCGGTAAAATGCAGTTGCCCACCAGTAAATATTCTCAGGCGCCGTTTAGTGTCAAGTTCGCCGCCGAAACCTCGGAGGAGGTGATGGCACTAAAAGCACCCGATGTCAAAACCGTTGCATGTATCACTCCCGAGATGATTGATTTCTACAAACGGTTATCCCAGGAGAAGCTTGACAACGCACCGTTCAAGCTCATGTTTGCTGGTATTGGTGTGGCACCTTCTGCCCGCAGTATCGCTGGGGCAGAAAAGATGGCCAAATGGATGATCAAGAAACCGGAAATTGTCCACCGCATGTTCCGTTTGGCGGCTGACTACCAAATTGAGTTAGCTCAATACTACAAGGACACCTTTGGTGTGGAGGGGGTGTTACCTACTGGTACTCAATCGGCGGTATCTAATAACGTAATGTCACCAAAACACTTTGAGCAGTTTGCTCTGCCTTATCTGAAAGAGGTTCACGAGAAGGTATTGGCGATGGGCTTTAAGCATCTTTGGGTTCACCTTTGTGGTGAGCATAACCTGAACCTGCCATATTGGCAGCAGGTTCCGATGGGCGACCCAGGTATTATTAGCATTGGCAACGAGATTGACCTGGAAACAGTGGCGAAGTACTTCACCAATGATATCATTGAAGGCAACCTGGATACGACGATTATCCAGATTGGCACCCCAGAGGAGGTCTATCAGGCGGCAAAGAAGGTAATTGAACAAGGCAAGAGCTTAACCACCGGCTTTATCTTCTCTCCCGCTTGTCAGATACCACCCATGGCCCCTGTGGAGAACGTAATGGCAATGACCCGAGCCGTCAACGACTTCGGTTGGTATGACTAGACGAAATAACAGTACGTACTAGTGACCCAAAGGAGGTAACGGAAGTGAAGCGAAAAATTGTCTGGCTGGTGGTCAGTTATCTGATGGTGCTGACGCTACTGGCAGCATCCTGTGCCAAAGCTGAGGCACCAGCGACTAAAGAGGCAGCACCAGCAACTAAAGAGGCAGCACCAGCAACTAGGGAGGCAGCACCAGTCGTCAAAGAGGCGGTACCGGCAACCTCCGAAGCTCCAAAATACGGGGGAACACTGATTGTTGGCACCAATGCTAATATTTTAAATTGGGACGAGCTTTACCAGGGGACGTGGTCACTAGCTACGAACTTAGCACTGGTTAATGAGGAATTAATGAGTGGAGATTGGACGAAAGGAGCCGCTGGTAGCGGTGAACGTGTTTGGCAAGAAGGGGGTTATAGCGATAGTGTACATGCAGCAGGCGTGCTGGCGGAAAGTTATGAGCTTCCCGACGCCACGACTATTATCTTCCACATTCGTAAAGGGGTGCACTGGGCACTTGACCAGAATAGCGCTGCCAGCCGGTTGGTGGGGGGACGGGAGCTGACCGCCGATGATATCGTCTTTAACCTGAGGCGTCAGTTCGTCGATAACCCTAGCTCACCTAACTATAACTGGGCTGGCGCGGCACGACCGCTTGACGTTTCCGCTACCGATAAATACACAGTAATGGTTAAGGCTCCCCAGGGATTCCTGGGGTTGACCTGGGAGTGTATGGCTGACAATGTGCGGATAATGGCCCCGGAGGTGGCAAAAAAATACGGCGACTATTCGAGGTGGGAGAATTCAGTTGGTACCGGACCATTCATCCTGACCGATCATGTCCCCATGAGCTCGGCGACCTACACAAGGAACCCCAGCTACAGGGAGCAGGATCCCATTGGCGCTGGCAAGGGGAACCAGCTACCCTATCTGGACGGCGTCAAGATACTAATCATACCTGATATGTCGACCAGAATGGCAGCACTGCGCACCGGGAAGATGGATTGGGACATGTATCTCTACGCTGCGGGGGATGCCCTACAGCTTATTAAGACTAACCCACAATTAAAGTATATGAGGAGCCTTGGTGGTAGCCCAATAATTGGCATGAGGATAGATAAACCAGAGCTACCCTTCAAGGACAGCAAGGTACGGCGGGCACTGAATCTGGCGATGAATAACCAGGAGATCTGCGACACTATTTACGGTGGAGAAGGTGAGATACTAGGTTATAAGGTAGTAAAGGCGAAAGTATTTGAGGGCATCTATACCCCGCTCGAGCAGCTCCCCACCGAGAGCCGTGAGCTCTTTGAGTATCACCCAGACAAGGCAAAGCAGCTGCTGGCCGAGGCCGGCTACCCTAACGGCTTCAAAACTCTTGCCCAGATATCGGCGTCTGACCCAGTGCTGATCGATAGATTAACGATGATTAAAGCCTACTGGGCGAAGGTTAATGTTGACATGGAGATTAAAGTAGTCGATCAAAGTATCTGGAATACGATGCGCTCGAAGCACACCTATGAACAGATATTCGCGGGTGGCCGTAGTATTTGGAACCCTCATATTCCGGCGTCTAATCTTAAGGGTTTCGACCAAAACACGAGCATGGTTGACGACCCTAAGATGGAAGATTACTACGCGAAGATGACGCTAGCCTTCTTTGACCGACCGAAGCGCGACGCCCTTATGAAGGAGATGAACCTCTATGTGCTGGACAAATCGTGGTATATTACACCGCCAATAGCATATGTTTACACTTTCTGGCAGCCCTGGCTGAAGAACTACTACGGTGAGCAAGACCTGGGTATCTTCAATAAGACGCTTTCCTTAAAATATGCTTGGCTTGACCAGGAGCTAAAGAAGTCGATGGGACACTAGAGAGAAGTAGTCTGCTGGAATTATGCCAAACTCCGTGTCGACGACACCTCATAGGCAATAGACACGCGTGCCAGGCTTTACCGCCACTTGACACGGGTTTAACTCCAGAGATATATCTAACGAACCCACGGTAAGGTTATTGAAAAGACTTTACCTGGCCAGTTTTTAGAATGCCGAGGAGTTCTAGGTATCGTCCCCTTTGGTGGGCCATTCGGAACAGTTCCCGAACTCCTGTTTGATAGGAGAGGACTGATTCCGCCGATACAACAATTGCTTTTGGCCAGTTTGGTTGATGTTTCAAACCGTGTTAGTATATGATCGTATTAGCTAGAGTTCATTCAGCACTCGATAAGTGCTGGAAAGGAGGAAAATAATGCTTCGTACTAGGCTATGTAATCTTTTTGGAATTGAGTTTCCTATTATTCAGGCTGGAATGGGAGTATTTACTTCAGCTGAATTGGTTGCTGCTGTGTCAAATGCTGGTGGTCTGGGAAGTCTGGGGACTGGATTACGCCCTGTAGAAAGTCTGAAAAGTGCACTCTTACTGCGACCCTTGCCAGTCTATGCCAGTCTAAAGGAAGAACTGCCTCGTATCCGGCAGCTTACCAACCGACCATTTGCCGTGAACTACACTCTGGCACAACCGAATGAAGAAATATTCAACCTTATTCTGGAAGTCAAACCGCCGATAATCTCATTTGCTCTTGGTGACCCAGGCGACTTAGTCAAACGGGCTCATGCTGCAGGTAGCTTAGTAATACATCAGGTAGGTACAGTCCAGCAAGCAAAACAAGCTGCGGAAAGAGGCGTTGACGTTATTATCGCACAGGGCAGTGAGTCAGGTGGCTTCAGTGGAAGCGTGGCTGCGCTAGCCCTCATCCCCCAGGTTGTGGACGCTGTTCGTCCCATACCCGTGGTCGCATCGGGTGGAATCGCTGACGGACGTGGTCTCGCTGCGGCTCTAATCCTTGGTGCTCAGGGAATTAACATCGGTACTAGATTCCTAGCCTCCGTTGAAGCACCAATCAGCGAGATATGGAAGAAAGCTATCATATCTGCTAATTCCCAAGATGCGGTTAAAGTTGAGGTCTGGAACGACATCTTCCCACGCAGGGCAGCGGCTTACGATACTGTCCCACGCGCAATCCATACTCCATTTATCGAGAAGTGGCAAAAAAGCCGTCAGGCTGCACAGAGAGATGCGGAGAGATTGCGCGCCGAAGTGATATCAGCCATCCAGCAGGGAAAGATGGAAGAATTCATACCCTGGGCTGGGCAGACTGTAGGCTTGGTGCATGAGGTGTTGCCAGCTGCTGAAATCTTGAGGCGAATAGTATCGGAGGCTGAAGAGGTCTTGGAGAACGCCACAAATACTTTGAATTAGATTGGAATGGCTCTAGTCATCTTTAATCAAGCGAAATAGGAATCAAGGGACACAAAAATGAATGAAGAATCAAACCTTCTGACAATTCAACAGTTATACGCAGCTTTTAGAAAGGGCGATATGAAGACTATCCTAAGCCTGCAGGCAAAGGATGTTGAATGGTCAGTTGCGGCGCCAGCCGATTTAATCCCTTGGGCGGGACCTGTGCAAGGATATGATGGACTGATGCGATTTATGAAGATTATGGGACGAATCGCTGGAAGTTCATAAGTCTGAACCGAGGGAATACTTCGCCAAAGATGACAAGGTTGTGGTCCTTGCCTACGAGGAGGGTCTTGCTAAGCCCTCTGGGAAACCTTACGAGATTGACCCAGTCAAAGTGTGGACTTTGCGCAGGGGTAAAGTTACTAAGCTTCGCGTGTACTACGATACTGCATACATGGCATCAGTTCTACGGCGCGACTAACTGCTCGAATGCCTTGGCGGTAAGATTACGGACTTTTGTTAGCACCAGACTTGGCAAGCAAAATGGAAGTAATCTCTGATAGCCGATAGTGACAAGCTGGAAACTTCATGTTCACTGTATAGCAA
>JACQOL010000092.1 GCA_016202555.1 Chloroflexota bacterium
CGTCGGTAGTTATCATACCATTATCTGTCACCTTCGGAATCGTCGGCATATATGCGCTTGTAGTTGGTCCTGGAATAATCTGTGGCTGTTTCGGGACACTCATTCAAATCAGTCACCCTGTCTCCCTAACAATTGACGGCATCATGCTGTTATTGTCCCCGGTGCTGATTGCACAGAAAGGTAAGGATTTTCTGACCCTGGAGCGGCTGTTCGACAGAATTAAACCTGACTTCCGCGCCAAAAGAAGGCAGTGGTTCAATGTAAGTTTGGTTGCGAGTGTTGTGCTGGTCATGGCAGTCATTACAGGAATTATTTTCGCTGTGAAATGAGCAATACCGACGATACGTTTTATCGGTTTATCGGTAAGTTTTTCGAATTTAGTTTTTGCTGGCAAGCTGGTTGCCGGCGTTCTAATCCGCAGACGTTACAGGCTTCGGTGAGGCAGTTCCCGGTTGCTCTAGCATCCAGGGAGCGCTGGTATTCCCGCTTCAGGAAAGCAGTTGTTACGCCGATATCAATATGAGACCAGGGGAGTATCTCATCCAGCGAGCGCCGCCGCCGGGCGTAGAAAGCGGGCTCAAGGTTAGCCCCGGCAAAAGCGTCTAACCAATTCTGGTAATTGAAGTATTCGTCCCAGGAATCAAAAGTGCTGCCCAGCTGCCAGGCACGATAGATAACCTTACCTAATCGCCGGTCGCCTCTTGATAGTGCCGCCTCAAGCAGGCTGACTTTAGGGTCTCGCCAGGATATCTTGCTTCCCTTGCGGAGCAGCCCTCGTTTAAGCAGTTCATGCTTAGCATTCAATCCCTCTTCGCTTTCTTGAGCCACCCACTGGAAAGGGGTGTGAGGCTTGGGCACGAATGTGGACAGAGTGACCCTTATCTGGGGCGTTCTCCCTTTAGCTTTTTTCCCCAGTGAGCGGACTTTATCGACCAGGGTAATGATGCCCTCAATATCATCCGCCGTTTCGCCGGGTAAGCCGAGCATAAAATAGAGCTTCAGTCCGGTCCAGCCCCTTTCAAAAGCGGCCGCCGCTGTTTTCAGGAGTTCATCTTCGGAGATGTTCTTGTTGATGCTTCGCCGCAGTCGCTCACTGCCAGCTTCTGGAGCGAAGGTGAGTCCGGTCTTCTTGTGGGCGGGAAGTGAATCCATCAGCTCTACCGAGAAGCTGTCAATGTAAAGACTGGGTAGTGACAGGGCAAGATTAGGGTAGTTGTGAGATAAGCTGGCGACCAGTTCATCAATATGGGGGTAGTCACCGGTGCTTAGTGAGACGAGAGAGACCTCGCTGTAGCCGCAGTTGCTAATCAACTCATCGACTGTCTGTAATATCTCCGACTGAGGCCGTTCGCGTACCGGGCGGTAGATGATTCCCGCCTGGCAAAAACGGCAACCGTGGCGGCATCCCCGCTGAATCTCCACCGCCCCCCGGTCGTGGATGACTTCAATATAAGGAACTACCGGTTTAGCGACCGGAGGAGGTAGCTTGGTTACGATGCGCCGCTGAATGGTGGGGCTGGCCTCGGGCACTGTCGGCGTAATGCTCTTCACCAGACCATCAGTCTGGTATTCCACCCGGTACAGACTGGGAACATAGATGCCGGGGATGGTTGCCACCTGGCGCAGTAGTTCTGCTTTGAGGGCTTTTTTGCCCGATTGTTTCCAGGTGCGGAAGATATCGACTAGCTCAAGCACGACCTCTTCGCCATCCCCGATGACAAAAAAGTCAATGAAATCAGCCATCGGTTCCGGGTTGAGGGCACAGCTCCCCCCGGCGATTACCAATGGGTGGGACACATCCCTTTCCGAAGCTAGAACCGGGATTTGAGCCAGGTCGAGCATATTTAAGACATTGGTATAGGTCATCTCGTAGCCCAGCGAAAATCCGATGATATCAAAATCTTTCAGGGGATGCTTGGATTCCAGGCTGAAGAGGGGGATACCCTCCGCCCGCATCAGTTTCTCCATATCCGGCCAGGGGGCAAAAACCCTTTCGGCAAGGACATCTGGCTGGCGATTGAGCAGCTCGTAGAGAATCGGCAGCGCCATATTGGACATGCCTATTTCATACAAGTCAGGGTAGCTGAGAGCAATCCTGATGGGTGTCTTGTCCCAGTCCTTAATAATGCTATTCCACTCACCGCCAGTATAGCGGGCGGGCTTGGTTACCTGGTGAAGAATTTTATCCAGATTAGTAATTTCATTCCCCATAAAGTCATTATACTTGAAGATAAGGGAATAGACTAGCTGATGTTTCTAGCTGTTAAGAGTGCCTTAATGCTCATTCCCATTCAATTCAACGATGTCTTCGGAGTGGGCGGGCATGAACCATTTCTGAGCGATAAATGTGGGTATTACAGCACTGGCAATTACCACACCGACCAATAGGGAATACTGCACCTGGTCAATAATCCCTGAAGTCAAACCAAAAACGCTGGCAATAGTCCCGAATGTGAGACCGGTACTCATCAGGAGAGTCGTATACATAGCTCCCTGCGGAATGAATTTTTTGGATAGGAAGAACACCCCAATAAATTTGCTAGCTAACTTCAGCCCGAACAAGATTAAGAAAAGAGTCAGCGCCGAAAGAATCAATGGGAAGGAAACTCTTAAACCACCGACTATGAAGAAAGCAGGCGTGATTATGGCATATGCCACGGTTCGTAGCTTGTTCCTGACCGACTTCGTATCGGCTGTTTCTTTGAAGTGTGGAGATATTAGCAGTCCGAGAACAAAGGCCGGCAGCACGGCATGTCCGTTGCCTAATTGAGCGAAATACATAAAAGCGAGTAGCAAGAGAAACAAGTACTTAATCTCCGGTTCCACTACTTTATTTTTGAGGCGTGGATTATCGAAAACCAGGTGGGAAAATTTGGTGGCAAGCACTATCACGACAATAGAAATCACGATAAAGACCAGGGTATAGAGCGTGGGCTTAACAAAGAGAATACTTAATACTAAAGCGGTGCCCATATCCGTTACGAATGTAGCAGCCATAAGTAATTTGCCAACTTGGGTCTTCGCCAGTCCCGTTTCTACAAGAACCGAATAGACGACAGCCAGCGAGGTGGTGGAAAGGGCCGTTCCTGCCAGCAGGGATGCCTGTAAGCTCCAGTGAGCAACGAAGTAGGTATAGAAAGCTACAACTATGAAAGGCGCCAGAAAAGATAAGAAGCCAATGAGAAAGCTCTCTTTGAATTTCTCTCTCATGAGTTTGGTATCAATTTCTGTGCCAGCAAGGAAGGTGAGAGTAATGCCGCCGAAGCTAGCCAGGTAAGTCATCCAGTCTTGTGCATGAAGACCGAAGGAGCCGCCTACAGCCCCAAGAAGTATCTCGATGATGGCTACGGACAAGCCTAGCCTTAATGAGATAAGACTAGCCAGGAGAATGATGACCCCCATGACCAGTGGAATAAGACTATCACTCATAATATTACCTCCCGTTATTAAGGCTCCCAAAACGGCAGGCAACAAAAAAGCCTCTACCGACGGGGATGCCAGTAGAAGCTATCAGCTTATTTGAAGCGGTTCAGGAAATTACCAATAATCCTTGGCGAGCTTCATCACCATTAATTGCTGATTATATCATTGCAGGATAGCCTAGTCAATTCGGCTTCGGCGAAGGATAAAAGGCTGGCTTTATTTATTATCTAACTCTGCCAGGTCGAACTTCATACCGTCCCGAGCGGCAATTACCTTAACCCCGGTTTGCTCGGTCAGCTTTTCGGCGATTTGCCACGGTTTTGCCCGCCACATATTCATCCCGAAGTGGGTCAGGATGGCTACTTTAGGTTTCAGTTCCCGAATAATATGCTCCGCATCAGGGACTGAGAGGTGGTCGGTCGGCAGCGATTGTTGGTTACCAGGGGGGCGTGGCTCTAAAAAAGTTACATTCATAATCAGCAACTCGCCGCCATAGTGCTGGCACAAGGCATCAAAATAGCGGGTGTCGGCAATATAGGATAAGGTATGTTTATCTGTTCTAAAGACCATGCCATAGGTTTCTACCTGGTGTTGGTGCTGGAGCGGAGTGGTAAAGGAAATGCTGCCTGCTGAGTAGGACTTACCCTCGCCTAAAACCTCAATCCCCTCCAGACG
>JACQOL010000087.1 GCA_016202555.1 Chloroflexota bacterium
ACTAACTAGAGTAAGGATGACTGACAAATCTCAACCTAAAATCAAGCTTGCTCCATCAATTCTCTCCGCTGATTTTGCTCATCTCGGTGAGCAGGTAGCTGAAGTCACCCGGGCCGGGGCTGATTATATTCATATAGATGTCATGGACGGGCGCTTTGTGCCAAATATCACCATTGGGGCCCCGGTGGTGGCGGCAATTCGTTCTCATACCAACCTGCCTCTGGATGTCCATCTGATGATTGAGTCACCTCAGCAATACATCAAACAATTTGCTGATGCCGGTGCCAGTATCATCACCGTGCATATTGAAACCTGCCCACATATTCACCGCGTAATTCAGGCAATTAAAGAATTGGGAGTTAGGGCTGGGGTTGCTCTCAATCCCGGAACTCCGCTGGAGATGCTTAATGAGATTCTACCCTCGCTGGATTTAGTCCTGGTGATGACGGTTAATCCTGGCTTTGGCGGGCAGACCTTTATTGAGGCTATGCTGGATAAGATAGTCCGTTTACGGGCTGAGCTGGATGAAAAAGGGTTAACCGTTGAGCTGGAGGTGGACGGTGGCATTAATGCCAGTATCGCTCCCGGAGTGGTGAAGGCGGGAGCCAGGGTGTTGGTTGCCGGAGCCGCCATCTTCACTTCCGGGCAGACAGTCAAGCAAGCCATAACTAGAATACGAGATAGTCTGGATTAGAGGTAAAATCAAAAAAGATATGGACTAGCTTGCACTTGAGAGTAGTTTCTTATCAGCTTTATTTTGAGTGCGTAAGCATCGGGTGCACAGGTTGAGCCGTTTCGGCTTGCCGTCGATAATAATTGTTGCCGGGTGAATATTAGGCATCCAGTGACGATTAGTGCGGCGCTTGGAATGGCTCACGTTATGACCAAACTGGGGTAGTTTGTTACATAAATCACACTTCAAGATTTTTCTCCTTGACCGTTAGCTAAAATTTACAGTAATATGCTTTGGTTATAATATCACAGCCAGGCAAAGTTAGCAAGGATGGGACACGATGAAACAGATTGACTCAGTTAGTGGTCGAGAGTTAAAAGAGATGTTCACTACGGCTACTAGCTGGTTAGAGAAGAGCTCTTCCGATATTGATGCGTTGAATGTCTTCCCGGTGCCTGATGGTGATACCGGGACTAATATGCTGCTAACGATGAACTCTGCTCTTGAGGAAGCCTACCGGGAGACTGACCCCGGTGTTGCTACAGTAGCTCAGGCAATGGCTAGAGGAGCTTTAATGGGAGCCAGAGGGAATAGTGGGGTAATCCTCTCCCAAATCTGGCGTGGCCTGGCCCAGGGCTTACAAGAAAAGCAATCTTTTAATGGTAGTGACCTGGCTGATGTTTTGCAACAAGCTTCAGTGATGGCTTACAAAGGACTGAGTAACCCGGTGGAGGGGACTATCCTCACGGTAATGAGAGAAGCCTCGGCAGCGGGGCAAGCTCAAGTAGATGGTGGCAATAGCGACCTGATAGCGGTTATGGAGGCAGTCGTTAGTGCGGCTGGTGAATCGGTGGCGAATACCCCTGCCCTTCTGCCAGTGTTGAAGCAGGCTGGGGTAGTTGATGCCGGCGGGCAAGGTCTATATACCATATTGGAGGGTGCCCTCCGTTACCTTAGAGGCGAGGCAGAACAGATGCAGTTCCGTAAGCCTCAGATGATTGCCAGTAATATACCTCAGCCGGGCAGATTTTCGCAGATGAAGGTGATGACGGTAAAAGATGAAGTGCCCTATGGATACTGCACTGAATTTATGCTTAAAGGTGATAAACTTAGTCTGGATAAGGTTGAGACGAAGCTGCACAAAAAGGGGCAATCCTTAATTGTTGTCGGTGATGAAAATACGGTCAGAGTTCATATCCATACCCTGGACCCCGGTAATATCATTAGCTACGCTACTTCCCTGGGTACGGTCCATCAGGTGAGTGTCAGGAATATGGATGAGCAGCATCAGGACTTCCTGGAGATGCAGAAAGAGCGGTTGCCTGAGGTTGATATTGCTACCATCGCTGTCGTCTCCGGAAGCGGGCTGGCTGAGGTCTTTACCAGCCTGGGGGTGACAGCAATTGTTCCCGGGGGACAGACAATGAACCCCAGTACCAAAGATTTGCTCCAGGCGGTGAAGAAAGTTGCCTCAGACAAGGTTATTATTTTACCTAATAATAAGAATGTAGTGCTTACTGCTGAGCAGGTTCAGTCGCTTACTGAAAAAAGTATTGAGGTCGTGCCTACGCAAACAATCCCGCAGGGGGTGGCTGCCCTTTTGGCTTTTGATTATGAGGCTGATTTTACAACAAATGCTCGACTGATGAAAGAGGCAACATCAAGAGTCAAGACAATTGAAATTACTAAAGCGATACGCTCCGCTCAGCTAAATGGTTTGAAGATTAAGAAAAACCAGACTATTGGTCTTCTTGATGGTGAAATACTGGCAGCCGGTGATAACACCAGTGCTATCCTTAATAAAATGCTGGCTAAGCTAGATTTAAAGAAGATGGGAATAATTACTATTTACTACGGAGTGGACACTAAGCCGGCTGATACTGAGCAGATTAGTGCCAGTATTCGGAAACAGCACCCTCAACTTCAGGTGGAGGTGGTTCGGGGTGGCCAGCCTCACTATAGCTATATCGTTTCTATAGAATAATAAGGGGGAGCTTTAGCGATGACAGTCAAGATTGTTACTGATAGTTTATCTGATATTACCAGTGATATCGCTGAGGAGCTGGGGGTTACCGTGGTACCATTAACCGTATTTTTCGGTCACGAATCCTTTCTTGACCGGGTCACAATTACCACTGATGAGTTCTATCGCCGGCTAATTGATGGTACAGTCTGGCCTACTACTACCCAGCCTTCGCCCCGTGTTTTTGCCGATGCCTACAAGAAACTGGCTGAGGAAACTGATGAGATTCTGGTGGTTACCCTGTCCTCTAAAATTAGCGGCACCTATGAATCAGCCCTGAATGCTAAAAGTTTAGTCGATAAGAAGCTCCGTATTGAAGTAATTGACTCGCGCACGGTCGCAATGGGGCTGGGGTTGATTGTCATTGCCGCCGCCAAGGCTGCCCAGAATGGAGCCAAGCTGAATGAGCTTGTCGACCTGATGCGCCGGGCGATGCTTCACTCGCATGTCGTCATGTATTTTGACACCCTTAAATACCTGTCCAAAGGAGGGCGAATCGGTAAGGCACAGGGACTACTAGGCTCACTGCTATCGGTAAAACCGATATTGACGATGAAGGATGGCGAGGTGTCTCCCTTAACCAGAGTGCGGGCTCAAGGTGCCGGTGTTGATTATCTCTATAATTTTGTCGCTGGCTTTAATAATATTGAGGAGTTAGCGGTGGAGCATACTACTCTGCCTGATGAAGCAAACCGGCTGGTTGAGCGTCTCGGCTCAATTTTCCCCAGGGAACGTATCTATCGGTCAACAGTTAGCCCGGTGCTGGGGGTATATGCCGGTCCCAATGCTCTGGCGGTAACTGTTCTTGAGGCGGTAAAGGGATAGCTCACCACAACTGGCGGTTGTGACTTTGATTCCACCCAGTATTTGAGGGTTATATGACACTTTTGCTCCCTTCTGATAAGTTTGGTGAGTTTAGGGTATACCTTGCCAAGAATGGATATGTTTTTGAAGACAGGGCATACCAGCAATTCCTAGCAAAAAAGATTGGTATTGTCATCAATCTTTATACGAACGGAAAGATTGTCTTCGGAGGTACGGACAAATCAGAAAGAACTCGGGTTGAGGAATACCTTGGTTTGCTTAAGACTTCACAAGTCGTCAAGTCTGTAAAGGAATATCTAGCAGGAGCTCATCCATCTCCAGCAGTTAGTCGACCCCTCCCGGCAGTAAAAAGACAGCATAGCTCCGTTAGCCAGTCGATTGATTCACCAATCACCGTTATCAAGGGTATTAGCTCAAACCTGGCTGCCAAATTTAATAAGCTTGGTGTGCAAACGATTCGGGACTTACTCTATTTTTTCCCGAACCGCCACCTTGATTATAGCCAGCGGAAGCCTATCTCCCAGCTTACCGAGGGTAAGGAAGAGACGATTATCGCTAATGTCTGGCAGGCTCAAGAAATCAGGTTAGGCAACCGGCGCAGCACCGAGGCTATCGTCGGTGATGAGAGCGGAAATGTCAGGGTGGTCTGGTTTAATAATCCTTACCTGGCGAAGCAACTGGCGACCAATACCAGGCTGGTCATCAGCGGTCGGGTTAGTTTATATCAGGGACGCTATGTCTTCCAATCCCCGGAGTGGGAGCTAGTCGAGGATAAGGAGCTGGTGCATACCGGGCGCTTGGTGCCGCTCTATCCGCTCACTCAGGGATTACGCCCCCGCCAGGTCAGAAA
>JACQOL010000088.1 GCA_016202555.1 Chloroflexota bacterium
ATATAGTAAGGTGGCCTCGGTTCATGTCCACGGACATGCCAGCCAGGAGGAGCTAAAACTGCTGCTGAACATAGTTAAACCAAAATTCTTTATGCCGGTTCACGGTGAATATCGTCACTTGAGCTTGCATGCGAAACTGGCCCAATCAATCGGTCTTCCTAAAGATAATACTTTTGTTTTAGATGATGGTGATATTTTTGAACTTGACTCCCAGTCAGCTAAGATAACTGGGAAGATTGCTTCCGGTAATGTCTATGTTGATGGACTAAGTGTCGGTGATATTGGTAATGTCGTTCTCCGTGATAGAAGGATGCTGTCCAAGGATGGGATTGTAATCGTGATTATTGCCGTTGACCATCAAACGGGTAAGCTAACCGGGCGTCCCGATATTGTATCACGAGGTTTTGTTGATATTACCGAATCTAAGGAGATGATAGAGGTAAGTCGTGACCTGGTAGCCCGGGCACTGGACCATGGTGGCGTCCGTCCGGCTGATTGGGGTTTCATTAATACTAAGGTTAGAGATACCTTGAACAAGTTTTATTATGACCAGACTAGACGTCACCCGATGGTGCTGCCCTTTATGGTAAAGGTGTAATTATATGGTTAAGGGTAAATCCCGGGGTAGCCTAAGGTGGTGGTTACGGCCGCTCGGTTGGCTGCTGTTGCCGCCGGGACTGTATTTGACGCTGCTGGTTGTTCTGGCGTCCGTTATCTACTGGCGGCGTGAATTACTCCTCTCACTGGTTAGCGATATTTTTTACGGCACATTGAGGCTGTTTGGTTGGGGATTGGTCTTTATCGTTATCGCTATCGGAGCTCTCGCTATTGTTGTCTGGCGACGCAAGCTACCTTCTCTTATCCGTGGCTGGAATTATTGGCTGGGGGCTAGCGCTTTTGTCCTGGCTATCTGGGGACTATTAGCCTTCTTCCCGGGGCAAGGCGTTCTCAGGCGGGTTAGCCTGGGTGGTAATATTGGACTTAATCTTATTGGCAGCACTGATTTTATAGGCGCCCTTCGGCTGCTTCTGCTAATTATAGCGGGTGTTATTCTGATAGCTCCCAGGGCTTCCCTTCGTTTTGTGGCTAAATCATTTTCGTGGCTGGGCAGGCGATTCAAACGGCAACCGTCGGCTACCTTTACCCATCAAGAGGAGCCGTCATTACCTTCGGTTACAGTTTCTTCCAAGCCTCTGCCGGCAAAGCCAAGAAAGGAAACTGTCGCTCCCATTGTATGGCTAGGTAAGCAATTAAAGAGGCAACCAGCGGCAATACCACCCCGTCAATACCAGCCACCAGTATCTCCGGTTCCTGTAACTGATGAGCCACCGGAGATAGCCCCAGGACGGAGAACGGCTGCCCCGGGCTTTGCTCCTACCTCA
This sequence comes from Chloroflexota bacterium, assembly GCA_016202555.1. Lineage (GTDB taxonomy): Bacteria > Chloroflexota > Dehalococcoidia > Dehalococcoidales > UBA2162 > JACQOL01. The sequence continues at coordinate 1,383 of JACQOL010000088.1, forward strand.
AAACAAACGGAATTGAAGCAGGTAGCCCAGGAAGTGTGGAAAAAATATGGTGAAACCCCAAATTTGGTTACCATCGACGGTTGGCGGCTACCCCCGATTGATATTTTGGATGTGTCGCCTGAAGTTCAGTTTAGCCAGGCTGACAATGTGCAGAGAGCCAAGCTGATTGAGGAAGCTCTGGCCAGCTATGGTGTTGAGGCTAAAGTTGTCCAGATAAATGCCGGGCCGACGGTTACTCAGTTTGGCATTGAGCCCGGCTGGGACAGGAAGACGAAGGAACTAAAGGAGAAGGATAGGTACGGGAATGTTCAGATAAGGCAGGAAGAAGTTTCCAGGGTAAGGGTTAAGGTGGAGCGGATTAGTTCCTTAGCTAACGACTTGGCTCTGGCACTGGCAGCACCCAGTATCCGTATTGAAGCCCCGGTGCCGGGTAAAGCAGTGGTCGGTATTGAGGTGCCGAATACTATTTCTGGCGTGGTTAGCCTGCGCGGAGTGATTGAGACCAGCGTTTTTCAGAAGCTGCAGGCTAAGTCCAGGATGAGTCTGGCACTGGGGAAAGGGGCTGGCGGCGAGGCGGTAGTGGCTGACCTGACCAAAATGCCCCACCTGCTTATTGCCGGGGCGACCGGCAGTGGTAAGACTGTTTGTTTGAACTCGACTATCTGTTGCCTGCTTCTTTACAATACGCCCAATGATGTCCGCTTTGTGATGATTGACCCGAAGAGGGTGGAGCTGACTATGTTCAATGGCATCCCTCACCTGGCAGCTCCGGTAATAGTCGATGCCGATAAAGCCCTGGAGGCGCTGCGCTGGCTGGCTGAGGAAATGAACCGTCGCTATCAAACACTGGCGACCGCTAGCGTTCGTAACATTGAGAGTTATAACAAGAACCGGCAGGGAGCTGAGAAGATGCCCTTCCTGGTACTGGTCATTGATGAGCTGGCTGATTTAATGATGTCCGGCGGTGATGAAGTGGAGCATATCCTGTGCCGTTTAGCCCAGCTGTCGCGGGCGGTCGGCATTCACCTGGTGGTGGCGACTCAGCGTCCATCAGTCGATGTGATTACCGGTTTAATCAAGGCTAACTTTCCCACTCGCATTAGCTCCGCTGTTGCCTCGCAGGTGGATTCACGCACTATTCTTGATACCGGTGGTGCCGAGAAGCTGTTGGGTAAGGGAGACATGCTCTATATGCCGACTGAAGCGGGTAAGCCGAAGCG
>JACQOL010000089.1 GCA_016202555.1 Chloroflexota bacterium
GGTTATGGGATTGAGTATTGTTACTCGGTAATGGAGAGAATGAGGATGGCCGGGTTAACCCAGCAGGACGAAAAGCTCCAGTTCCCGATTATTTGTAATGTCTCCAAGGAGACATGGAAAACTAAGGAAACAAAGATTCCAACAGAGGATGACCCTAAGCTTGGGGATGTCAAAAAAAGGGGTATTTTACTGGAGGCAATGTCAGCGATGGCGCTGCTTCTGGCGGGAGCCGATGTGTTGATAATGAGACATCCTGAAGCGATAAAATTAGTGCGGGGAATGATGGCTGAGCTGACGCTTTCATAGAACCATTAACAAGACCGCTGGGAATTTATGTTTTTCAACGGTCTTTTGAATTAGGATAGTAGGTGGGTGGGTTGCTAACACCACAAGGGCTTTTCCGATAGGTTATAAAAAAGGGGAGGAGAGTTTATTAAAATGGCAGATAAAGAAATAAAGAGTATCGACCCGGCGACGCTTGAGATGATAGAGAAGGCGGCTCAGGATGGGGCACGGGTGGTCTTTGAGCGTGCCGAGACAATGAGAGCCTGTCCCATCGGGGATGCTGGTAATTGTTGTAGTCTCTGCGCTATGGGACCGTGTCGGGTAATGGCACCCCGAGGTAAAGAGGAAACCGTTGAGGAGAGGCGAAAGAGAGTTGGTGTTTGTGGGGCGACTCCTGAGACCATTGCCGCTCGTATGTTCGTGCGCAAGTTAGCCGCCGGCACGGCGTCTCACGGCGACCACGGACGGGTTATGGCTAAGTTCTTTATGGCTGTGGCGAAGGGAGAAGCTCCCGGTTACCGGATTAAGGATGAGCAGAAACTGCTGCAACTGGCTCTGGACCTCGGGGTTAATATCGGTGACCGCAGTAATGAGGCAATCGCTGTGGATATTGGTCAACTTTTATTAAATGAGTTTGGCAAACAGGAAGGGGAACTCCTGTTTCTCAAGCGGGCCCCATTAAAACGCCAGGAATTATGGCGGAAGTTAGGGGTAGCTCCGCGGGGTATCGATATTGAGGTGTCTGAAGCCATGCATCGTACCCATATGGGCACTGACCAGGAGTACCAGCACCTGCTTAATAGCGGAGTGAAAGTAGCTCTGGCTGATGGCTGGGGAGGTAGTATGATTGCTACCGAAATCCAGGATGTTATCTTTGGTACCCCGGCGCCAGTCCTAAGTCAGATAAATCTGGGCGTGCTTAAAGAAGACGAGGTAAATATTATTATTCACGGTCATGAGCCCCAGCTTGCTGAGATGATGGCGGTTGTCTCACAGGATGCTGAGATGATTGCTTACGCTAAGTCTAAGGGTGCTAACGGAATAAACCTGGCCGGTATGTGCTGCACGGCTAACGAGATGTTGATGCGTCATGGTGTGCCTATCGCCGGGAATTTCCTGCAGCAGGAGCTGGCTATCGTTACCGGGGCCGTGGAGGCGATGGTCGTCGATGTCCAGTGTATCATGCAAGGATTGGTCGATACCGCTCGTTGCTACCATACCAAGGTAATTACCACCGATTTTAGAGCTAAGATTCAGGGTGCTACCCATATTGAGTTTAACGAGCATAATGCGGTTGAGTCAGCCAAGACAATCATTAAGACGGCGGTGGATAACTTTGTTAACCGGGGGAAAAATGTTCGAATTCCTGTCCACAAGACGGACATGATTGCCGGTTTTAGTCATGAAACAATCAACTACCTGATGGGGGGTCTATTCCGGGCTTCCTACCGGCCGCTAAACGATAATATCATCAACGGTCGTATCCGGGGTGTCGCCGGTGTTGTTGGCTGCAATAATCCCCGGACGCCTCATGACCAGGGGAATCAGCTGATGGTCATGGAACTCATCAAGAACGATGTCCTGGTACTGCAAACCGGTTGTATGGCGATGGCTAGTGCCAAAGCTGGTTTGATGGTTCCAGAAGCGGCTCAATATGCCGGTGAGGGCCTGCGCTCGGTATGTGAAGCGGTGGGTATTCCGCCGGTGCTGCATATGGGAGCCTGTATTGATAACAGCCGCCTTCTCATCGCCGCAACGGCGATGGTCAAAGACGGTGGCTTGGGTGATGATATCAGCGACCTGCCAGTAGCCGGGGCCGCCCCCGAGTGGATGAGTGAAAAGGCACTGGCGATTGGTCACTACTTTGTTGGCTCCGGGGTGTTCACTGTCTTCGGTACTACCTGGCCAACAATCGGGAGTCAAGAGGTAACTGACTATCTGTTTAAGGATTTTGAGGGAATCTATGGTGGTATGTGGGCTTTTGAGCCTGACCCGATTAAAGCCGCCCACCTGATGATTGACCATATTGACAAAAAGCGCAAAGCCCTAGGTATTGATAAGGCGAGAGAAAGAGTGCTCTATGATATGGCGATGAGACGTGAGTTGGACTCAGTCTAAACACAGGAGCTAAAAAGAGAGAAGGGAGGTTCGATATTGTCAAAAATTATTGCCTCAGCTGCCATCAGAGGGGCTCATAAGATTGTAGGTCAGGCGGAGACGAAGTGGCAGGGAGCGATGGAGAAATGGGGCGCCAACGAACCGGTTGGTTTTCCCAATACTGCCTATTACCTGCCGATAATTTATGGCATTCTCGGTATGAAGGTGGAGAAGCTGGGCGAGATGGAGTCGGTATTAAACAGGTGCCGTTCTATATTGCCACCACTGGTCAGGGAAACTCACCCTCTGCCCTATTTAGCTCCGGCCCTTGATGCTGGTATGGTAACCTTCTTCGCTGAGGAACTCATTGAAGCCATCCGGTATCTGGAGCAGCCTGATTTCTATACCAAACAGGAAGGCCCGATTGATAACAATATCTGGTTAGGGGCTGCCGATGATGTCATTCTCAGGAAGAGAGGTATTGAGTTTGTTGATGGCACTGCTCCCGGTTTTGCCGCCATTCTTGGGGCTGCTCCCAGTCCTGATATCGCTAAGAAAATTGCCGAGGAGCTCCAGCAGAAGTATCTCTATGTCTTTATGGCTGGTGAATATAACGGAAAGAGATTTTCTGAGCAGCTTGTTGAGGCCGGGGTTCAGATTGGCTGGCCAACCCGTCTGGTCTCCTTTGGGCCTGATACCAGTGCCACCGTCTTTGCCATGGGTTTTGCTACCAGAGCCGCTATGTCTTTTGGTGGTATTGAGCCCGGTGAATATCGTAAAATCCTGATTTATAATAAGGACCGCGTCTTCGCTTTTGCCCTGCCGCTGGGCTATGTTACCGATGAGTGGTATGCCAATGCTGCCGGTGCCATTAACTGGGGCTTCCCGGTGATTGCTGATACCCCGATACCGGAGGTCTTACCTACCGGAATCACTACCTATGAACATGTTGTTTCTAATGTTCCCCACGATAAAATTGTAGCTAGAGCGGTAGAGGTAAGAGGGCTGAGGGTTACGGTGACTGAGGTGCCAATTCCGGTTGCCTTTGGGCCAGCCTTTGAGGGCGAGCGGGTTCGCGGTGAAGATATTTATCTCGAGTGTGGTGGTGGCCGAACCCAGATGGTGGAATGGGTTACCAGCAAGCGGATGGATGAGGTCGAGGATGGCAAGATTGAAGTGATTGGTCCAGAAATAACGGATGTTCCGGCTGGTACCCGATTGCCTTTAGCTATCGCTGTTGAGGTTGCTGGTAGAAATATGCAGGGGGACTATGAACCTATTCTGGAGCGTCAGATTCATCATCTGATTAACTACGCTCAGGGACTGATGCATATCGGGCAGAGGGATATTGCCTGGTTACGGGTGTCTAAATCGGCCGTGGCTAAGGGTTTTAAGCTTCATCATATCGGAACTTTATTGCATGCTAAGTTGCATCAGGATTTCGGTCGCATCTTTGATAAGTTACAGGTTAAGCTTTATACCGAGGCGGATAAAGTGACTGCGGTGGTGGGACAAGCTAAGGCAGTATATGGCGGTAGAGATACCCGAATTGAAGGTATGGCTGATGAAACTACCGATATTTATTACTCATGTACCCTCTGCCAGTCCTTTGCTCCCGGCCATGTCTGTGTCATCAGTCCGGAGAGAAC
>JACQOL010000091.1 GCA_016202555.1 Chloroflexota bacterium
CCAAGCATGGGTAAAACCAGTCTTGTCCTTAATATGGCCCGAAATGCTGCTGTTGAGCAGGGGGCTTGTGTCGCTCTATTTAGCCTGGAGATGGCACGAGACTCGCTGGTTTGGAGGCTGCTCTCCAGTGAATCAGGGGTTAACCTGAGTCGCATTCGTCTTGGACTTCACAATGAAGATGAGGAGAAAAGGATTATGGATGCTACTGGTATTCTCTCCGAAGCCCCTATCTACATTGATGATTCCCCGCAACTGCGGGTGGTCGAGATGCGCAGCAAAGCACGCCGCCTCCACTATGAGCGTGGTATTGACCTCATTATTGTTGATTATATGCAATTGATGCAGGGTGAGGAAGGTAGAAGAACGGAGAACAGAGTGCAGGAAGTTAGCTATCTCTCTCGTTCCCTTAAAGCATTAGCCCGCGAGTTTGATGTACCAGTAGTGGTGGTATCACAGCTCAGTCGAGCTTCTGAATTCCGTGCTTCACACATCCCCCAGCTTTCCGACCTGAGGGAAAGTGGCAGTATTGAGCAAGATGCCGATGTTGTCATCTTTGTTAACCGTGACGAATTACATTACCCAACCAGAGAAGCCTGGGAGGCTGTCCACCCCGGTGAACAATACCCACCACCGGCGGATATTATCGTGGCTAAACACCGTAATGGTCCTATCGACACAATTCGCCTGCGTTTTGTCCCCAGAACAGCCCGGTTCGAGAATATTGGTAGCCAGGAACCAAGCTTATTATGAAGGAGTTTGAAGGTTTCCCTGCCAGGATGCAGTTTACGCCGATACCCAACCTTTTCTTCAGCCGTTTGCTGCCACAAATCAGTAATATCACCGAATTAAAGATAACCCTCTACATTTTTCAGTCACTTTATGTCAAACGAAGTTACCCCCGCTTCACCACTTACCGGGAGCTTCTAAGCAACACCAGCTTGATAAACAGCCTTAAAGAAGAAGCCAGGCCGCCGGAGGAGATATTACGTGAAGCCCTGGCAATGGCGGTGAAACGGGGCACCCTTCTTCATATAGGATTGGATAGAGATGGAACACCGGAAGATGTTTACTTCCTCAATACTGAGTCTGATAGACAGACCGTGGCTAAAATTCAAAGTGGTGAGCTTACCCTCACTGGACTGAAAGCTGGGGGACAGGCTGAGCCTGATGTTGCGGCCGAGCCTCCGCCTGATATCTTTACTCTTTATGAAGAGAATATTGGTATGCTGACTCCGATGGTTTCTGAAGAACTAAAGGCAGCGGAGAAGCTCTATCCCGCAGGTTGGATTGGGGATGCTATCAGAGAGGCAATTAAACAAAACAAGCGCAAGTGGAGCTATATTTCGGTAATTTTAGAGCGCTGGTCAACAGAAGGTAAAAGCGATGGAACATATCGGCGAGATTCTAAAACAGACACGGATAAATACAGCCAACAAAAATACGGGCACATGGTCAGGCGCTGAGCCGGAAGAGGCATCGCCAGGTCCGGTCTGCCCAATTTGTCAGGGGGCAAGATTCGTACATCCCCTGTTACCTGCTGGGAAGCCGGATTTTAGCCAGGTTGTTCCCTGTCGCTGCACTCAGCAGGAACTAGGTGAAGAACGTCAGGCTCATTTACAGCGATACAGTAATCTAGGCTCATTAGTTCACCTTACCTTCGACAACTTACTCCCTCAGGGCAGAAGTGAGAATCCGTTCAGCCAAGAGCAGTTTAGTCGTGTTTGTCAGGCAGCCAGAGCCTTTGCCAGCGAGCCGAAAGGGTGGTTAGTCCTAGTCGGTCCCAGTGGCAGTGGCAAGACCCATCTAGCGGCAGCAATTGCTAACCAGCGCATCAAAAATAATCAGCCTGTTTTCTATATTACCACTCCCGACCTTCTCGACCACCTGCGCTCCAGCTTCAGCCCAAGCAGTGAAATACCTTACAACGATTTTTTTGAACAGGTGCGTAATACCCAGCTACTAGTTCTGGATGATTTAGGTGCTCAATCCAGCACCCCCTGGGCAAAAGAAAAGCTCGACCAATTACTCAATCATCGCTTCGCCAATCAACTACCGACGGTAATTGTTTCTATTGTCCCGATTGAAGAACTGGAGGAAAGAATCCGCACTCGCCTGCTGGCGGCTAACCTTTGCCAGCTATCTGCGGTCAGTGAAGTATCACCAGCCTTGTTTACCTCTGGCTGGGCTCCCCAGTTCAAAGTAGAGAAAGAGATGACCTTTGAGAACTTCGATTCCGAGCGGGGTAATCTGCCGCCGGAACAGCGTGAAAACCTGAAGGAAGCCTTCCGTTTAGCCAATGACTTCGCCCAGTCACCCGAGGGTTGGCTGGTGTTTCAGGGTGATAATGGTTGTGGTAAGACCCACCTGGCGGCGGCAATCGTTAATTATCGCTATCAGGTTAAGAAACCGGCCCTGTTCATTGTCGTGCCTGATTTTCTTGACTATCTGCGTTCTACTTTCAGCCCAGAGAGTAAAATATCTTATGACCAGTATTTCGAGAGTGTCAAGAGTACCCCATTGCTGGTCCTGGATGATTTTGGCAAACAAACAACCACGCTCTGGGCTCAGGAAAAGCTCTATCAGATTATTAACTATCGCTACAATGCCCGGCTGCCAATGGTAGTTACCACCAACTGCTCAACAGATGAAATGGAAAGCCCGATAAGTTCCCGGTTTGTCGACCCCAAAATAAGTACCCTGTTTCATATTACAGCTCCTCATTACTACGCTGGACGGCCTAATCCCAAGAAAACATCCGGTAACCGCCAGAAGGAGCGCTGGGGATGAGAAGCCAACGAAGCTTGTATCGCCCGGCAGTTTTTTAGTAAAATGGGTGAACCTTTATTTGGAGAACGATAGATAAATTTTACCAAAGCGGGCCCTCTATAGGAGTCGGTCTTTATATCGAGGTAAATCAGAAAGATGATAGAGCTTCCGGTGCTGGTATTGAATCAAAGCTATGAGCCGCTTAATATTTGCCGGGTGCGGCGGGCGATGGTGTTGCTATACCAGAATAAGGCGGAGATGTTAGAAAACGGCTCAGGCTTTATTCATTCGGCGAACCGCGAGTTCTCGGTACCTTCTGTAATTCGTTTAGCTTCGATGATTAGACGTCCCCATCGCATGGTAAGAAAGATAACTCGACTTGAGATTTTCAGGCGTGACCAGTTCACCTGCCAGTATTGTGGTCGGCAAATTCGGCAGCTTACATTAGACCACGTCCTGCCTCGTTATCGAAACGGGCAACATACCTGGGAAAATGTCGTTAGCGCCTGTGTGCCCTGCAATCGTCGTAAGGCAGGCAGAACCCCTGCCGAGGCAGGGATGAGATTAATCTGCCAACCCACCCGTCCGCACGATGACGGTCTTTTTCACATCGCTGCTCACTACCCACACCCCCGGAGTGAATGGCAAAAATACCTTCCTTCGTGAGACTGGAAAGTAATCTTATGGCTAGTCCCCCCCTTGGTTCAAAGGGAGGATTAAGTATTCAGTATTGGAGGTTAAGTAATGGTTGATAAAAAAGTGGCTGTCTATTCTACGCCCACCTGCCCCTGGTGCAAAAGGACGAAAGAGTATCTGACCCAGAAGGGAATTGCTTATATTGAATATGATGTGGCGGCGGATAAGGCCAGGGCTAGGGAGATGATTGAAAAATCAAAGCAGATGGGCGTCCCGGTGACTATTATTGATGACCAAGTTGTCGTTGGTTTTAACCAGCAGCAGTTAGATAAACTACTCTCGTAGGATATTTAGTTAGTGGATTAGCTGGTTATCGTTAGTCAGGAGATAGCCGTGTACGATTTGATGATAATCGGTGGCGGTCCTGCCGGACTGGCGGCGAGCATCTATGCCGCCCGCAAGCGGCTGAAAGCATTACTGATAAGTACCGATATTGGCGGGCAGGTCAACAGAACGATGGGTGTTGAGAACTATCTGGGTTATCAATTTATTGAAGGCCCGGAGCTGATAGACAAGTTCCAAGCTCAGGTTAGCCAGTATCCCATTGACCAGAAAGTTGGTGATAAGGTTTCTCAGTTGGCAAAGATTGAAGGGGGTTTTGAGGCAATAACTGACGCTGGCAACAAATATCAATCACGAGTGGTAATTTTTACTACCGGAAAGAGCCCCCGACGGCTTAATATACCGGGAGAGACTGAGTTTGCCGGGAAGGGGGTAACCTATTGTGCTATCTGTGACGGCCCTATTTTCTCAGGACAAAAGGTGGCGATAGTTGGTGGGGGGAACTCAGCTCTCGAGGCGACTCTGGATATGGTAAAAATTGCTGAGCATGTCAATTTAATCTCACTGACTCCTCTAACTGGTGATGCTATTCTGATTGAGAAGCTAGAGGAGGCGAAAAACCTTAGCCTTTTTACGGAATATCAGAGTGAGAAAATCGAGGGTCGGGATTTTGTTAATGGGATAGTGATAAAAGACCTGAAGACTGGCCAGAGTAAACGGCTGGAGGTTACCGGGGTTTTTATCGAAATCGGGCTAGTGCCCAATTCTGAAGCGGTAAAGGGACTTGTTGAACTCAACCAATGGGGAGAGATACCCATTAACGGCGCTTGTGAGACAAAGGTTCCCGGACTTTATGCTGCCGGGGATGTGACTGATGTGCCGGAGAAGCAGATAGTTGTTGCCGCCGGTGAAGGGGCTAAAGCGGCACTTCAAGCTCACCGCTATCTGCAACGGCTGTAAACTAGTCTTTACTATAGCCTGCTAATAACAGTAAGGCTGTGCTGGAGGCTAAGAAATGGTCAAGGAGTTGCTTAAGGGCGGCGTCAAGCTTTATCTCTGCGAAGCCTGCGGTTTTGCCTACAAAGAGAAGAAGTGGGCGCAAAAGTGCCAGGAGTGGTGTCAACAGCAGCACAGCTGTAACCTGGAGATTATCCAGCACGCAGTTCCTTTGGAGTGACCCGGCTGTTGTCCCGCTAATAGGAATAACAACATTTACCGACGTTGCTACTGGCTCCTTGATAGCAGGTAACAGATTCTTATCAATGCTTAATAACATTTGTGATATATATCATATACCGACGGGGAATGATTTGTTAGAATAAAACTACAATTTGTGGAGGTAGTCGATGAAAAAGGTTTATTTAGACAATACCGCCACTACTCCCCTTCTCCCCGAGGTTCGGACGGCAATGCTCCCATTCCTGGAGGAGACCTTCGGCAATCCCTCCTCGCTTCATGACTGGGGTGATGCTGCCCGGGAAGCTATGGAGGTTGCCCGTGCTCAGGTGGCTCGGCTTATCGGGGCTAATGCCGAGGAGATAATATTCACCGGTAGTGGTACCGAAAGTAACAATTTCGCCATTAAGGGGCTGGCGCTGGCTCAACAGAATAAGGGCAAGCACATCATCGTCTCAGCCATCGAGCATTTCTCGGTGCTTCACTCAGCCAGAACACTGGAGAAATGGGGATTTGAGGTGACCATGCTGCCGGTGGATAAATATGGCGTGGTTAACCCCGAAGATGTCCGGAAAAGCTTGAGGAAAGATACTGTGTTGGTATCAGTAATGCAGGCAAATGGGGAAGTAGGCAGCATCGAGCCAATAGGAGAGATTGCCCGAATTACCAGAGAGCGTAATATAACTTTCCATACTGATGCCGTGGCTACCGCTGGCAGCATACCGGTTAATGTCAGCGAGCTAGGGATAGACGCTTTAAGCCTGGCGGGCAACCAGTTCTACGGCCCGAAAGGAGTGGGGGCACTCTGGGTGAGAAAAGGGGTACGCATTATACCACTGCTTGATGGCGGTATCCAGGAGGGAGGCCGGCGTGCCGGCACCGAAAATGTCCCGGCGATTGTCGGCCTGGGCAAAGCAGCGGAGCTAGCGACTAGCAATATGCCAGCCCGAATAAAGCACTTCACCGCCCTTCGTGACGCCTTACTAAAAGAATTACCGGCAAAGATTGACCACACCGTGGTTACCGGTCACCCCCGGAATCGTCTGCCCGGTAATGCTAGCTTCTGCGTTGAGTTTATCGAGGGCGAAGCGATGCTGATGTTATTGAATAGTCAGGGGATTGCCGTCTCCAGCGGCTCAGCATGTACTTCAAGAGCCCTGAAAGCCTCGCACGTGCTCATCGCGATGGGCATATCCCACGAGCTAGCTCAAGGCTCTCTCCTCTTTGGTTTCGGATTAGATAATACCAGTGAAGACATCGATTATGTTCTGGAGGTGTTGCCTGCCGTTGTCAATAGACTACGCCAGATGTCGCCTCTTTATGCTAAATTTATTAAAGAAAGTAAGGGGGTGACTTAGAATGCCAATCTATAGTGCTAAAGTTATGGAACACTTTATGAACCCTCGGAATGTGGGGGAGATTGAGAATGCGGACGGTATTGGCGAGGTGGGTAACCCGGTGTGCGGGGATATGATGACCTTCTATATCAAGGTTAAAGACAACCGTCTGGAAGATGTTAAGTTCAAGACTTTTGGTTGTGGGGCAGCGATTGCTGTTTCCAGTATGGTCAGTGAAATGGCAAAAGGCAAGACACTTGAGGAAGCCATGAAAATCAATGCCAACATGGTAGCTAATGAGCTGGAGGGTTTGCCCAAGAACAAGCTTCATTGCTCCAACCTGGGTGATGAAGCTCTGCACAAAGCCATTGAGAATTACCTGAGTAAGAAGAGCGGGAAACCGGTAGCTACCAGAGTTGAAACGGCGGGTGACGAGCATGAACACGAAACTGGAGAACCTTGTTATTGCCCCTACTGTGAGGAGGAGATAATGGATGCCGATTCTCCCTTTTGCCAGCATTGCCAGGTAGCTTTAGGCTCTGCTCCCGGTGCCGAAAGCCGTTGAGCTGTGATAGCCACAAGGTATCTACTCATCATGTGGCTGAAATTAAGGATTACACACATCTAAAGGAGGATTAAATGGCAGAGAAGGAAAAACTTACTATCGCTGTCTTAAGCGGCGACCTGGAAAGGGCTTTGGCCGCTTTTATGTTAGCAACTACCGGTGCCAGTATGGGCATGGAAGTCAATATGTTCTTCACCTTCTGGGGACTGAACATCATTAAAAAAAATGAAGGTGGTCTTAAGAGCAAAGGGCTGATGAGAAAGATGCTGAATATAATGAACCGGGGTGGTTCGAAGCGACTGAAGCTTTCGCGGTTTAACATGCTTGGTCTGGGCACCTGGATGATGAAAAAGCTGATGAAGGACACTAATATGCCTTCCGTTGATGAGATGATTGTTATGGCTAAAGAAATGGGGGTAAACCTTATTGCTTGCACCACAACCTGCGGAGTAATGGGCTTGCCCGCCGATACGGATTCTTTCCGCAGCGAAGTCCAGGTTATGGCTGGTGCCGCCTATTTCCTAGGTGAAGCACGTAAATCAAAGGTAACCCTTTTCATCTAGCCAGAGATTTGTAAGGTAAATCAAGGAGGAGGAAATGAAAGCAGACCAGAGCCTGGACTGTATGGGACTTTATTGCCCGATGCCTATTGTCAGGACTGTCGAAAGGTTTAAGAAGCTCAAGACGGGAGAGATTTTAGAGGTAGTGGCTGATGATGTAGGTATCAAAAAGGATATGCCGGCCTGGGCGGAAGCTACCGGACATGAGTTTCTAGGGGTGGAAGAGGCGGGTGGGGAAATCAA
>JACQOL010000010.1 GCA_016202555.1 Chloroflexota bacterium
AGAAAGCGGCTTGGTGATAATTCACCAAGCCGCTGGCCTGGCTAAGAATCACCAGTGTTTTCCGCTATATGTCCGTCTTCTTCATTAGCAAACTTTCGCCTACTTAAACTCAATATAACACGATAGCCGGGTATTGTCAAGCGATTTCCCAGAGATTTATTTATGCTTCGCCATTTTATCTTCAAGGTGGGTTAATGGCAGGTGCTGACTTCGCCGGTAGAGATAATAAATAGTAATACCAAGAGCCATCCAGGCGAGGCCATACCAGCGACTAAATGGCTGGATAACAATGATTATCAGCCATATTGCGAGGGTACTGACCAGCCCCAGGATAGCGGTCAGGGGCAATTGCCGCCCTTTAATCGGGATATTAAGGCCAAGCTTAAAGGGACGGGGTAAATCTGGTTTTCTGACTCTGAGACCGATGACCGCAGCGTGGGCCAGGGCAAAGCAGAGTAATGAGCCAAAAACATATAAGGCTCCCAGGTCAGTAAAAAAACTATCAGAGAAAAACCCCGGGGTAAGCATCAAAAGACTTATCAGAGAAAACAGGATAATAGCGATATAGGGGGTTCGGAAACGCCCGTGAATGCGATTTAACGTTACCGGTAGCTGGCGATTTGAGGAGAGATTATAAGCAAGCCGGGATATACCCAGCAGTCCGGCATTGGTAGCAACGAGCAGGATAGTAGCGGCCAGTATCGCCACTAAAACCGGAAGTATATTGCGGACTCCGGTAAACACCCAGGCAATAACAATATGAAGGGCGGGTTCAGAAGTGATTCTGCTAGCGATTTCGTCCGGCGACACCACTGTTGAGATGCTGTTGGCAATACCGGCTATCGGGTCTCTTGCCCAACCATTCACCGGGTCACCCAGCTCTTGCGGGGTCATCGCTGACAGGGCGATTATAGAAATACCGGCAAATAGAATAAGGACAGCAAATATCATCGTAACATAGGTCTGGGGAATTCTCTTTTCAGGGTGGCGTGTTTCCTCTCCGTGTTGGGATACAGATTCAACACCGGTAAAACACAGGGCGGCAAAGGCGATACCAAGAATCAGGTTCTTGACAGATGGCCAGTTCCCCTCGCCAAACATATGCTGGACAAGGATTGCTGGATTTGGCAACAATATCAGTATTGCACCCAAGGTAACCATGGTAATCTGGGTAAGTATATCTATGATGATGAAGAAGATATTGAGCCGCGATGATTCTTTGATACCAAGAATATTTATCAACATCAGGAAGAGGATAATACCCATTGCTAACAGAGTACCAGCGGCTGGCTCCTTTAGCACCGGCCAGAAGTAAGCCAGGTAAGGCGGAATGGTATAAGCCGAAATCGCCATGGTAGCGATATAGCTCAGCATTAATGCCCAACCAGCAATAAAACTGGCCGTGTCATTGAAAGCGTGGCGAGCGAAGCTGGCTGAACCACCTCCCTCAGGTAGCGCCGCTGAGCCTTCGGCATAGGTAAAAGCATTAAAGACGTAGATAAGCCCGGCTACTCCTAAAGCGATAGGGGTAGCCCCCAGGGCTATCAGGGCGACAACCCCCAAGCCGTAATAAATAGATGAGCCAACATCCCCATAGCCGATACTGAATAAGGCGGGAATACCCATTACCCGTCTTAAACGGTAGCGCGTAATCCGCACTGGACGGAAAATTCTATCTCCTGGTTTGGATGGCCGACTCTTATCCATAATATTTCCGGTTGCTTCTTGCTTTCTTTACCTAGCGCAATCAGGGAATTGTATTCTTCTTTACAACTTCTGTCAAAATTTCTTGGCCTAAGGTGTTGTAGATTTTTAGGAAGAAGATTATAATACCTCTGGCTCATCCTAAATGGAAACAGGAAGCGATGAAGTTTCAACGGATTTTAGTCCCGGTAGCTGGCAATGAAGCCGACGACGAAGCAATCAAATTAGCCTGTCACCTGACCAAGAGAGACAAGGGTAAAATATGGGCAATTTATGTTATTACTGTCAGCCGTACTCTGCCGCTTGATGCCGAAATTGAGCCCGAAAAGATAAAGGCTGAGGAGATACTGGACCACGCTAAGAGTATCGCTGAAGAGCAGGACTATGAGGTAGAGACCGACCTCCTACAAAGCCGTGAGGCTGGCCCAACTATCGTTGATGACGCTGTGGAGCGTGAAGTTGACCTAATCTTGATGGGGGTTAAGTACAAGCGGCGCTTTGGGCAGTTCAACCTGGGGAGTGTCGTCCCTTATGTGCTTGAAAATGCCCCCTGCCGTGTTATACTATACCATCAATACGCTGCCTAAGTTGGGGAATATGAAAGTAGTGATTATGGGTTGCGGGCGGGTAGGTGGGCGGCTGGCAGGACTGCTGGATGCCGATGGGCATGCCGTTACTATTCTGGATACCGATGCCTCTAGTTTCCGCCGGTTACCCCCTGAGTTTAAAGGCACGGCGCTGGTAGGCAATGGCCTGGATGAAGAATCGCTTAAAAAGGCAGGCATCGAGGAAGCCGATGCCTTTATGGCGTTAACTCAGGGAGACAATCGTAATCTGATGGCATCTCAAATCGCCAAACACATTTTTAATGTGCCCAGGGTAATTTGCCGCATTTATGACCCTCTCCGTCAGGAGCTTTACCAGACACTGGGATTAGAAACCTTCAGTCCGACGACAATATTTGCCCAGATGCTAAAGGAAAAACTGGAGAGCTGAGGTAATAAGAGGTATAATATGTATATCATCGTTGTTGGTGGCAGCCGGGTGGGCTATTATTTAAGCCGGGCTTTATTGGCTGAGGGACATGAAGTACTGGTCATCGAAAAGAATGCCGCCATTTGTGAAACTATTAGCGATGAACTGGGTAGCGTCTGCATCCGGGGCGATGGCTGTGAAGCAGCTATACTGGCTGAAGCCGGCACTGAACGAGCTGATATGCTTATTGCCGTAACTGGTGAAGATGAAGATAATCTGATTGCCTGCCAGGTAGCCAAGCACAAGTTCAATGTACCCCGCACCATCGCCCGAATCGGCGACCCAAAGAATGAAACCATCTTTAAGAAACTGGGGATTGATGTTACCATCAGTAGCACCAATATTATTATGGAGAATATCGAGACAGAAGTACCAACACACCCCTTGACACACTTACTTACCATTAGAGATAAGGGGCTGGAGATTGTCGAACTAAAAATACTACCTGATTCAACGGCAATCGGCAAAACGGTGAAGGACCTCCCACTGCCGCCAGGGACTATCCTCTCTTTGATTATTAGTGAGGAAGGTAAGCCGGTTATTCCGAAAGGCAACACTGCTCTTCAAGCCGGTGACCAGATAATAGCCGTTACTACTCCTGAGGAAGAAGCAGCATTAAGAGAAGCCTTGAGAAGCGCCTAAAACAACTAATCTCCTATTTCACTTCTAGCTCAAACTTACTGGCTAACTCAACCCTCGTTAAAGCATTTGACGGAAGCCCGTTTTTATTATACTGAGAGTTTTACCTGGCCCAATGGTAAATAGAGTAGCCGCATATCAGGCGGCTAAAGCGGGGAGGTTTCCTATGGCAGTTAGTAAGCTTAACCGATTTTGGACACTAACTCTTATCCTCCTGGTAATCATAACTGTCATCAGCGGCTTAGTCGCCTGGTCAAAATATAGTCCCGGCCAGCCTATCGAGATTTCGATACCACCAGTTCAGGCACAACCAGGAATAATTTACATTAGTGGTGCCATTACTAACCCCGGTTTCTATCCCTTTACCACCAGAGATAGCCTGGAAGCCCTGATGCAGGCGGCAGGCGGCACTACCGGTAGTGCCAATCTCAGTAAGCTCAAACTCTATATCTCCGGTGCCGGCGAAGAACGGGGGCCCCAAAAGATTGATATTAACCGGGCGGAAGTCTGGTTGCTTGAGGCTCTGCCCCAAATCGGTCCAACCTTAGCCCAGCGCATCATTGACTACCGCCAGCAGAACGGCCCCTTCCGCAATACTGCTGAACTAACTAAGGTGGCTGGTATCGGAACTGCCACCTACGAGCGGATTAAAGACCTGATTACAGTCGCCGACTAATCACCGAAGACGAATTAAAGCTAGACTAAATACAAGGCGATAAACTTACCGGTTCGGAAAGTATCACCAGATAGTAAAGAGGTAATATAATTCGTGTCACTTATCTACCTGAGTTGTGCCTGGGTAGCGGGCATCTTTCTGGGGGCAAAGTTTAATATACCATTAACCCTCGTCTTTAGCGGGCTTATTCCCCTACCCCTGCTTTTCTTCACCAGGCAGCACCGCAAAGCAATAATCTTAGTCAGTCTATGCCTGGTTACCCTCTTCGGTGGGGCCTTCTACTTTCAGTTAAGCCTGCCCAGAGCTGATGAGCAGAACCTCCAGTTTTACAACGACCGGGGAGTTGTCGAAATCAAGGGAACGGTTGATAGAGACCCTGAACCGGGAGACAAGACTACCCACCTCCAGCTATCAGCCAGAGAAATAAGATTAGCTGGAGAATGGAGTGAAGTATCAGGCACCGCCCTGCTTTTTGTACCCAGATACCCAACCTATAACTACGGTGACGTCTTACTGGTAAAAGGGGGACTAAATAAACCGCCTCAGCTTGGCGATTTTAACTATGAACAATATCTGGCTAATCAGGAAATCTATTCCACAATGCTCTACCCGGAAGTGGCAATCTTAGATAGAGGAGAAGGCTTTAAGCCGCTGGAATGGGTCTACTCACTGAGAAACCACCTCTCACAAACACTGACTGAAATTTTACCTGAGCCACAGGCATCGTTGGCTCAAGGCATTATTTTAGGTATGCGGGGCAATATCCCATCATCCGTTACTGCCGATTTCAGCCGCAGCGGGACGACCCATATATTAGCTATCTCCGGACAAAATCTCACTATCGTAGCTGGCATCCTGCTCAGCCTCGGCATCTGGCTCTTTGGCAGAAGGCGTTACCTCTATATCTGGTTAGCCCTGGGCGTAATCTGGCTTTATACTTTGCTCACCGGTATGCAGCCGCCAGTATTGAGAGCTGCCATTATGGCAAGTCTATTCCTAACTGCCGAACTTCTGGGCAGGCAGCGCAGTTCCGGCACCGCCCTGGTCATGGCTGCCGCCGTAATGGTGGGCATCAGCCCTCAGATATTATGGACGGCTTCTTTCCAGATGAGCTTTGTGGCAATGGCTGGCTTAATCTTCATCTTCCCGCTGCTGCAATCTTTAGGTAGAAAAGCAGTTAGTAGCCTGCTTGGTGAAAGCAGGCCGACTGTCTCTATAGCTAACTTCATTGTCGATAGCTTCAGTATCAGTCTAGGAGCAATCATCGCCGTCTGGCCGCTCATTACCTATTATTTTGGTATCATTTCTTGGGTAGCCCCTTTGGCTAACTTCTTTGCCCTGCCTGTCCTGCCCGGCATTATCATCGCCGGGACTCTAGCCGGAGGCTTGGGGTTTTTCTTCCTGCCGGCGGCACAGGTTATCGCCTGGCTAGCCTGGTTTTTCTTATCATATATGTTACTGGTGGTCAAGATTTTTGCCACTATCTCTCCGGTCAAGCTAGAATCAGTCAGTACTAACCTGATATGGATTTACTATTCAGGACTTGTCCTGCTCATCTGGCTCATCAGTAATAGGCAGAGGTGGGTTAAGCTAATGCCCGGAAT
This sequence comes from Chloroflexota bacterium, assembly GCA_016202555.1. Lineage (GTDB taxonomy): Bacteria > Chloroflexota > Dehalococcoidia > Dehalococcoidales > UBA2162 > JACQOL01. The sequence continues at coordinate 5,659 of JACQOL010000010.1, forward strand.
TACAGACTGGCTAAAGTCAGCAATAAATAAGTCCTTCAATCTGATTGCCCGATTACCTAAGAAGTGGGTTCTGCCTCCCTTAGCGGTGGTAGCTATCCTGGTTTCGGTTACCGCCGCCACTATGCCCGATAATAATCTACATGTCAGTGTCCTTGATGTCGGGCAGGGTGACGCTATTCTGATTCAAAAAGGCAACCGGCAAATTCTGGTTGATGGTGGCCCCAGTCCGCAGGCGCTCGTTTCGGGACTGGGCAGGGAAATGCCCTTCTGGGACAGGACCATAGACCTGGTAGTATCAACTCACCCTGACAACGACCACATTACCGGACTGGTGGAGGTGCTGAAGAGATACCAGATAGAGCAGGTGCTTTATCCCGACTTAAAATATGATTCCCCGGGAACCATCAACAATGAGTGGCTCAGTCTTGTCCGGGCAAAGAATATCAAGTACACTCTTGCCCAGGCCGGGCAACGGATTAACTTTGGTGACGGGGTAATAGTAGAGGTGCTCAATCCCCAGAAGCCATTTTTAATCAGTAGTGAGGCAGAAGTAGATAATAATAACAGCGTAGTACTGCGCCTTAAGATGGGGGATGTGAGCTTCCTGCTCACCGCTGATATACAGGCGGAAGCAGAATTAGAGCTTATTGCCCGCCGGGCTAACCTGACCAGCACGGTGCTCAAAGTAGCTCATCATGGCTCGGCGACATCGACCTCCGCCCCATTTCTGGCCGTGGTTAACCCCCGCGTCGCCGTTATTTCAGTAGGTGCTGGTAATTCTTTTGGTCATCCCAATGCTGAGGTGATGGATAGGCTCAAGCAGAAACTGGGTCAGCAGAATATCTACCGCACCGATGAACATGCTACAATAGAATTCATCACTGATGGGGAGGGGCTATGGGTAAGGATTGGGTAAGGATGGAGAAGTAAGCTATTTGATAAATAAAGGAGGCCGAAACGGAATATCGCAAGCTGGGGGACTCAGGACTCAAGGTCTCTGAAATTGGTCTGGGAGGCAACACTTTCGGACAGAGAGCTGATGAGGCAACTTCATTGGCTATCATCAACCGCGCCATTGATTCAGGCATCAATTTCATTGACACCGCTGATATCTATGACCGGGGACACTCTGAAGAATTCGTCGGCAAAGCCGTAAAAGGCAAACGCTCCCGGGTTATTATTGCCACCAAGTTTGGCAATCCGATGGGCGACGGCCCTAACGAAAGGGGCGGTTCACGCTCCTACATAATGAAGGCGGTGGAGGCCAGTTTAAAACGCCTGCAAACCGATTATATTGACCTTTATCAAATACATATGGTTGACCCGACAACTCCTATTGAAGAGACGCTGCGTGCTCTTGACGATTTAGTCCGGGGCGGGAAGGTGCGCTATATCGGCTGTTCTAATTTTGCTGCCTGGCAACTTTGTGAAGCGCTATGGACATCCCGTCTCAATAATCTACACTCTTTCGTGAGCGTGCAGCCGCGCTATAACATGCTTGACCGGGAAATCGAGGCAGAGCTGGTGCCCTGCTGCCAGGCTTATAACATTGGCGTTATCCCATGGGGTCCGCTGGCCGGTGGTTTCCTTACTGGTAAATACCGCCAGGGTGAGAAAGTCCCGCCTGATGCCCGCTTGTCCCGACCGATGCCCCTTTACGGCGAAGTCTTTACCGAGGTTAATTGGGGCAAACTGGCAAAACTGGAAGCCTTCGCCAGAGAGCGGGGCCACAATATGGGAGAACTAGCAATAGCCTGGTTGCTGGCGAAACCATGGATAAGCACGGTCATCGCCGGAGCCCGAAAAGTAGAGCAGGTAACAGCCAATATTGCCGGTGCCGATTGGAAACTGACTGCTGAGGAAATCGCCGAGGTGAATACCATATCCTGAGTTTGATAGAGTCAATCAAGAACAGCGAAAGGTTGCAGGGGAGGGGGAGAGATAAGGCTTATGGCAAACCGCACCATTATGCACGTTGACCTTGATGCCTTTTTCGTCTCGGTAGAACAGGTACTCAATCCTGAGCTACGGGGTAAGCCGGTGGTCGTGGGCGGCAGACCCGGGGGGAGGGGAGTAGTTGCCGCCGCCTCGTATGAAGCCCGTGCTTTTGGTTTACACTCGGCGATGCCCCTGAAAACAGCCAGCCGTCTTTGTCCTCAGGCTATCTTTATCGAAGGTAGCTTCTCCAGGTATCGTGATGCTTCGCAAAAATTTATGGCTATCCTGGCTGATTTTTCGCCCTTTCTTGAGCCGATGGGTCTTGATGAGGCTTATCTGGATGTAACCGGCTTTGAATCTATCCACGGCTCTATTCACCAGATGGCAGTAGCCATCAGGCAGAGGATTAAAACTGAATTGGGGCTTTGCGCTTCTGTTGGTATCGCTAATTGTAAGGTAGTTGCTAAGGTTGCCTGCGAATTATCCAAGCCAGACGGGTTAATAGAGGTGCCCCAGGGGGAAGAACGTTCCTTTCTGGCCCCTTTACCAGTCTCTAAACTGCCGGGAATCGGCAAAAAGACCGAGCCGGTATTAAGAAGCCTGGGCATCAAGACTATCGGCGACCTTACTACTATTCCCTTAGGTCTGCTTAAAAGTCGTTTTGGAGTCTACGGCGAGGCTCTGTATTATTCAGCTAATGGTATTGATGATAGAAAAGTGGAGCCTCCCGGTGAAGCCAAGTCTATCAGTCGGGAGACTACTTTCGATAAGGACACCAGAGACCGCTCGTTGCTGAAAGCGACTCTGCATTACCTCAGTGAACGGGTGGGGGCTGATTTAAGAGAGAAGGAGAAACAGGCAAAGTGCATTGTCCTCAAGCTGAGATACGCTGATTTTACCACTATTACCCGCAGTCACACCTTACCGCAGGCGATTGATAGCGACCAGATGATATTTAATAACGGAGCCAATCAGCTGGACAGGGAACTCTTGCTGGGCAAGCAAGCCGTGCGCCTCATCGGCATCGGGGTATCAAATCTGGTGGAGTCAGGCCGGCAGCTGGCTCTGCTGGACCCATCAATGCAAAGGCTGGCTCCGCTGAATAAAGCTATCGACCGCATCCGCAACAAGTATGGTTTCACCGCCATCCAGACCGGACGAACCTTACTCCTCAAAGACCTCTTCCACGAAACTGAAAAGGGCTACACCTTACAGACACCGAGTTTGTCGCGGTAGGAGTTGGAGGAAGACGCGAATCAAGTAGCTAAAATGTGCTATAATGTGCTATCCTTGTTGAAATATGTTTTAATATGTCAGGACATTAACTTTAAGAGGGAGATTAGATGGAAGAAATAAAACTAACAGTTACTGAACGAAAAGTGCTGGGCAAAAAGGTCAGGTTTTTACGCCGCCAGGGGTTTACTCC
>JACQOL010000085.1 GCA_016202555.1 Chloroflexota bacterium
ACGCATTCTTTCCTGACCAACAATAACCAGGTCAAGTTCCGCTTTGGGGTCAGCCCCTTGGGCGACAAGTATTTTCTCAGCCAGGCTCTCCAGCCAGCCCGGCTCCGGGCACCCAGCCAGGTCTTCATCGACTAAAACATTAATCTCCATTTGTGCTAACCATCATAGCATAGCCAGGAAAGGCACTCAAAATTTTACACAGGTAGCTCCTTGGAGTTATACTATAGTTATAAATCTAGCTATTGGCGGAGCGGGTAATGGGTTTTAGCCAGCTCAGAGAGAAGATTCAGGGCTATCTTCCCCCGGAGAAGATAGCTGCAGTTGAAGATGCCTATAATTTTGCCATGAAGGCCCATGAGGGACAGATGCGTAAATCAGGCGAGCCTTATCTGGAACACCCGCTGCAGGTTGCTTTGACCTTAGCCGAGCTTCAACTTGATACCAGCTCTCTGGTGGCTGCCTTGCTACATGATGTTCCTGAGGACTGCGGGATACCTGTTTCGGGGATAGAGGCCAGGTTTGGCGCCGAGGTAGCTAAGCTGGTTGATGGCACTACTAAGTTAGATAAGCTCCCCTGGCAAGCCCCGGGGGAGGCAGCACGACGGGAGCGTGTTACCACCAGCCAGCAACAGGCAGAAAACCTGAGGAAAATGCTGGTGGCGATGGCTGAAGACCTGCGGGTTGTGTTTATCAAGCTGGCCGACCGGTTGCATAATATGCGTACTTTAGATGCTCTACCCCCTGAGAAGCAGCTTAGCATTGCCCGGGAAACAGCCGAGGTCTACGCCCCCCTGGCTCACCGTTTGGGGATATGGGAGCTAAAATGGCAGTTAGAGGATTTAGCCTTCCGCTATCTTGAGCCGAAAAAGTATCACCAGATTGTCCACCTCATTACCACCCGGCGTCCTCAGCAGGAGAGCTTTATCGACCAGGTAATTCAGATTCTAAACCAGGAGTTTGAGCGGGCAGGGCTGAAAGCTGAGGTGGTGGGTAGAGCCAAGCATATTTATAGCCTGCATCAGAAAATGGAGAAATATGCTGCTCTGGGTAAAGACTTTGATGATATTCATGACCTTCTCGCCATACGGGTCTTGGTCAATAGCGTCGCTGATTGCTATCGTGCCCTGGGTGTGGTTCATAATTTGTGGCATCCTTTGCCTGACCAGTTTAACGACTTTATCGCTAATCCCAAACCTAATGGCTATCAGTCTTTGCATACTACTGTCATGTGTCAGGGCACAACCTCACTGGAAATACAGATTCGTACCTATCAGATGCACCATATTGCTGAATTTGGGGTAGCCTCTCACTGGCGCTACAAAGAGGATGAAAAGCAGGATATACGCTTTGAAGAGAGGATAGGCTGGCTGCGCCAGTTAGTTGAGTGGCACCGGGAACTAAGCGGGGCTGAAGAATTCCTGGAATCGGTAAAGACAGATATATTTATTGACCAGGTCTTTGTCTATACTCCCAAGGGAGAGATAAAGGATTTACCCAGCGGGGCTACCCCCCTTGATTTTGCCTATCGGGTTCATACCGACCTGGGGCATCGTTGTGTCGGGGCAAAGGTTAATGGTCGGCTGGTCCCACTCAGCTACCAGCTTAAAAATGGTGATATTGTTGAAATTATGGCGACTAAGGGGAGCCGGGGGCCAAGTCGGGACTGGCTGAATTCTGTCCTGGGCTATGTGAAGACATCTCACGCTAAAGAAAAAATACGGCAGTGGTTTAAGAAGCAGGAGCGGACCGATAATCTTGAGCGTGGTCGTGAGCTTTTGGAGAAGGCAATGAGGCAGCTGGGGATAAAGCTCACTGAGCGGGAGAACATCGCCAAGTTATTCAAATATGAAAGTCTGGATGACTTCTATGTCGCTATTGGTTACGGCGGTATTACTACCCACCAGATTGCCTTAAAGCTGGCTGCTCAGCAACAGCAACCGAGGGTAGTTGATATCATCCCTCCCAAGCAATCATCCTCCGTGGTTAAGGTGGGGGGAGTAGGAAATTTGCTTACCCATCTGGCTCAGTGTTGCCATCCGGTGCCTGGAGATAGTATTATTGGCTATATTACTCGCAGCCGGGGGGTGACCGTCCACCGTCAGGATTGTTATAATGTGGTGCACGAGGATGAAAAGGAGAGATTAGTTACGGTGGAGTGGGGAGAGACTGACGCCCAGTATCCAGTGAAGATTCAGGTTAATGCCTGGGACCGGGTAGGCCTGATGCGTGATATCACGACTCTCGTCGCTGAGGAAAAGGTTAACATTGTTGCGGCAAGTCTGACCAAGAATGATGACCGGACGACATCAACATTCCTTACTCTAGAAACGGGGAATTTAGCCCAGTTAAGTCGGCTACTGGTAAAAATTGAGGGGATTCGGGAGGTGATAAGTGCTAGCCGGATAGGTAATGGGGCATTGACTAAAATTAATCCCCAACCTGATACCGCTGGTATCAAGTAGACAATTTTTGGAAGAACTTTTTCTGTTAGCCGGTTTAATTTTCCCTATATTCAGGTTAAGTTGTAAAATATTGAAAACGATGGAGGTAGATATTGCCCAATACTGAATCAGCCAAAAAAGAGGTGCGTGTTGCCGAAAGAAGACAGTTGCGTAATAAGTCAGTTCGGAGCTTATGTAAGACCAGCATAACTAAGGCAGAAAGGCTCATCTCATCCGGTGAGCTTGAAACTGCTAAAAAAGCAGCGATAGCTGCCATCAGCTCTCTGGATAAGGCGGCGGGAAAGGGGGTTATTCACCCTAATAATGCCGCCCGTCGTAAATCGCGTTTAATGAAGAAGCTAAACGAAGTCCAGGTCTCATCTTCGGGTAAAGGCTCGACTCTACAAGCTAAGTAATTTACCTCATAAGAATAGGCTTAAAGTAGTAGCTAATCCCAGCCTTGAGATTGTCTCCCAGCCCCTCACCCTTTTCCCCTCTCCCATTCACAAAAGGGAGAGGGGAGCGAGTTTCTTAAAGGAGTTTCACCCCTTTAATCCCCTTAATAAATAAATCTTGCCCGAGGGGCTTGACAAAAAGACTGATTAGTTATAAAGTCTTAGTAGAACAGGTGTTCGCCATAGCTCAGAATTGTTTTACGAGGTGACCGCTTGAAAGCACTCTCATCTAAACCACAAAAGATTATTGATTTTATCCGCCGTTTCTGGGCAGAGATGGGCTACCCACCCACGGTCAGAGATATTGTCAATGGCTGCCGGATTAGCTCAACATCTGTTGTTGATTATAATCTGGATATACTGGAAAGAGCAGGCTATATTCGCCGCCATTCCGGAGTCTCGCGGGGTATTGAATTACTTACCAGGCCTCTTGCCCCCGGGCAGAGTCTTCAGGTGCCAGTTATTGGTCAAATCGCTGCCGGTGAGCCGATACCGGTCCCTGCCCCTGATAGTTGGGATGTTGCTGCGGCTGCTGAGACTATGGAAATACCTGAAGCCTTGAGCCGGGGCAGGAAGGAAGTTTATGCCCTGAAGGTGAGAGGCTCATCGATGGTGGATGCTCTGATTAACGATGGCGATATTGTCTTGATGCATAATGTGAATGTGGTCGAGAATGGGGAGATGGCAGCAGTCTGGCTTAAGGCGGAGAAAGAGGTGACCCTGAAAAAGGTTTATCAAGAGCCGGACCGTATTCGGCTCCAGCCGGCAAATAGCCAGATGAAACCAATATATGCTGAGCCAGACAATGTTGAGATTCAGGGTAAGGTTATCGCTGTTATCAGGCAACTGGGTTAGTCTCAGAGAGAATAATGTTGGCTATCTTTTACCTTATATGTGCTGATTAATCCTCTTCGCCACCCGGCTCTTCTGGTAGGCGGGGGTGCACCAGCCAAGGTATTTCTGGTTGTCGCCCCGGATGACATCAGAGTAGATTTTTTGTAATTTC
>JACQOL010000086.1 GCA_016202555.1 Chloroflexota bacterium
CTAGTATACCCTCAGCGAGGCTCAGAGAGCCGGGTAAGGTGTGAGCCGGTGCCAGACGCAAGGGTTGAATGGACTCGGGAGCTGCAAAACCGAAAAATCCTTTTCGGAGGAAGGAGTAGGTTTTGACGGAGAGGGCACCGTTATCAGAGCCCAGGGTATCGTTCTTCAGTGAAGGACAGTACCTGAAAGAGATGGTTGCTAATCTTTGAACTTACCAGCGACTTGTCGTTAGCGAAGTTCATAAGATTGGTAATCAAGTAGGGTGGTACCGCGCAGGATTAACCTCTCGCCCCTATGGGTGAGGGGTTTTTGTTTTATTTATCAGGGGAGGTTAGATGTATTATCCGACATTAGAGGAAGTAAAAAAACTGGGCAGGCAGGGTAACCTGGTGCCGGTTTACCGCGAAATCGTTGCCGACCTGGAGACACCGGTATCCGCTTTTCTTAAGATTAATCGCGGTGGCTATTCTTTTTTGCTGGAAAGTGTCGAAGGTGGTGAACAACTGGCCCGCTATAGCTTCATCGGCACCGACCCATATCGGGTGCTGACCACCAGGGGAGAGGATAAAACCGACCCCCTGCCTATCATTGCCAGGGAGCTAAACCGATATAAAGTGGTGCCGGTAAGCGGATTGCCCAAGTTCTGCGGTGGCGCCGTGGGCTATCTCGGTTACGAAACAGTGACTCGCTTTGAAAATTTACCCTCGCCGGAGAGCGACCCTCTGGGTTTGCCCGAATCGCTATTTATGTTAGTAGACACTGTTCTTGTCTTTGACCATGTTACTCATAAAATTAAAGTAGTGAGTCATGTTCATCTCGATGGCGATATTGATGCAGCCTATCAAAAAGCAGTGGACAGGATTGATAACCTGATAGCTCGATTGAACCAGCCACTTAAGGCTCAGTCAATACCTGCCGTCCCTTCTCCGGCCGTCGGCTCCAGACTTACCTCAAATTTCACCTTAGAGGATTACACCGCCGCCGTTATGAAGATAAAGCAGTATATCACCGCCGGCGAAGCGATTCAGGTTGTCTTGTCCCAGCGCCTGGCTCAGCCAACTGAGGCAGCTCCTTTTGAAATCTATCGGGCATTACGCACCATCAATCCCTCCCCGTATATGTTCTTCTTTGATTTTGGCGACTTTCACATTATCGGGTCTTCCCCGGAAATTCTGGTGAGAGTAGAGGACGGGACTGTAACTACGCGTCCTCTGGCTGGCACCAGGCCGCGGGGCAAAACGCCGGCCGAAGATGCCAGGCTGGAGCAGGAACTGCGTAGTGATGAGAAGGAGCGTGCCGAACATATTATGCTGGTGGATTTGGGACGTAACGACATCGGTCGGGTCAGTCAGCCGGGTTCGATCGAAGTTAGTGAGCTGATGGAGGTCGAACGCTACTCCCATGTGATGCACCTGGTGACCAATGTGCAGGGTAAGCTGCGACAGGATATAACTTCCTTTGATGCCCTGCGGGCCTGCTTTCCGGCGGGGACTGTTTCCGGGGCGCCTAAAGTCCGGGCCATGGAAATAATCGCTGAGCTTGAGCCGGAGAAAAGGGGAGTCTATGCCGGCGCCGCTGGCTACTTCTCTTTCTCGGGTAATATGGATATGGCAATAGCTATCCGCACTATGGTTATGAAGAAAGGCATTGCCTATACCCAGGCGGGCAGTGGCATTGTCTACGATAGTATGCCGGAGCGCGAGTATCAGGAAACGATGAATAAAGCGCGGGCTCTGCTTAATGCTATCATTCAGGCGGAGAATGTAAGTGGATAAAGGAGAGTTTGAGAGGGCGTCAGCCCTCTCAAGAGAAATCTCTTCCCCCTCTCCTTTCAAGGAGAGGGGGATTGAGGGTGAGAGGATTAATAAAATATGCTATTGCTGATTGATAACTACGATAGTTTTACCTACAATCTCTTCCAGTATCTATCTGAGCTGGGGCAAGAGATAGTGGTGGTGCGCAATGATAAGATTACCCTTGAGGAGATTGAAAAACTAAAGCCAGAGCGGATAGTGGTCTCGCCCGGCCCTTCTAACCCTGAGAACGCCGGTATCTCTAATGATGTCATCAAACATTTTGGGCCTAAGTTGCCTCTCCTTGGCGTTTGCCTGGGACACCAGTGCATTGGTTATAGCTATGGAGCGACCGTCGGGCAGGCCAAGCAGATAATGCACGGCAAATCCTCTTTAATCCACCACAGCAACAAGGGGGTTTTTGCCGACTTGCCTAACCCCTTCCCGGCCATTCGCTACCACTCGCTAGTGGTGGAGCGGGAGGGATTGCCCGATTGTCTTGAAGTAACCGCCTGGACGGAAGATGCCGATAATGAAATAATGGGGTTGAGGCACAAGCAGCACCCGGTGGAGGGCGTCCAGTTCCACCCCGAATCCTTTATGACCGCAGTGGGCAAAGATATTTTAAGAAACTTCCTGAAATTGTATTAACTGTATTATACTGAGATTGTTTGAAGGTTAAGAAATGACAAGAGAGGAATTTGAGAAAATCCTTGCTGAAAAGGAATGTGAAACCGTAGAATTCAAGACCTCATTAGCAGAGGAAGAAGAGGCTATTCAAAGTATGATTGCCTTTACCAACACTGGAGGGGGAAGAGTTTTCTTCGGCGTCAAAAATGATGGTGAGGTTGTTGGTGTAGACATAGGAAATAATACTCTCGAAAACTTGGCAAACAATATCAAGAGGTATACGTATCCTTCTTTGGTTTCTTACACGGAGGATTTTGATTATGATGGTAAAAAAGTTCTTATAGCGGAGGTTCCTAGGGATGTGCCACCACTAATGGGAGTATATCTTTACTGTAGCAGGGAACTCTATCCTCAGCCTGAAGTTAATACCAGCAATATGCAAGCGTATCGAAGAGTTGGCAGAACTAATCAAAAAGTGGACTTCATGAACCTGCGTGCGCCACAGCCATTTGACCCAAATGTCATCCTTTCTCTTGATGGGGCTGGTTGCACGATGGGCATGTTCTTCCCCAAACAGTTCAGCGCTTACGTAAGGAACGCCGGGCCAGGTACGGCCTTTAACATCAGCTTTCGTGTAAAGCATACCATTTACAAACTTGAAGGGGGCTTCAGGGGGATTGACTTACCGGTAAATGAGCCTCCTAGACGAATTGAGTTTGCCACTACAACGGACAGTCCTGACCCTGACAAAGACCCCGGACAACAGATACCACCCGCTCACTTAGTGGCTACCTATGGTGATGAAAAGGGGTTCAAGTGGGAATCTGTACGGGAATTGGTGCCTCAGTCCAGTGATAGTGGTAAAACTGACTTTTGCTAAGGAAGATTCTCACGCCGAATAGTTGAGTTGTCACCGAAAGGGCAATGAGTATCACTTGTAAGTAAAGATGGCTTTTTGTTTTTCTTACAGCGGAGGAGTAAACCAAAATGATTCGTGAAGCTATTCAGGCATTGGTATCGGGCAAATCGCTGACGATGGATGAGGCGTCCTCAGTGATGGAAGAAATTATGGAGGGTAAGGTTACCCCGGCCCAGTTCGGTGCTTTCGTTACCGCCCTCCGGCTCAAGGGAGAGACGGTTGAGGAAATCGCCGGCATGGCAAAAGTAATGAGAGCTAAGGCGATTCGGGTAACGGTAGCTGACCAGGTGATTGATGTTGTCGGTACTGGTGGTGATGGTCTGGACACTTTCAATATCTCGACAGCCGCCGCCTTTGTGGTTGCCGGCGCCGGGCTGAAGGTCGCCAAGCACGGTAACCGGGCTGCCAGCAGTAAGTGCGGGGCGGCTGATGTCCTGGAAGCCCTGGGAGTCAAGATTGAGCTGACCGCCGAGCAGGTTCAGCAGTGTATCGAGAAGGTGGGGATGGGTTTTATGTTTGCCCCGGCCTTTCACCCGGCGATGAAATATGCCGGGCCACCTAGGCGCGAGATTGGCATCCGCACTGTCTTTAATATCCTCGGACCACTGACCAACCCTGCCGGTGCTAAAAATTACCTGCTGGGTGTTGCCGATGGCTCACTGGTGGAGAAGTTGACCCTGGTGCTGAAGAGCCTCGGCTGTAACCACGCTCTGGTCGTCCACGGCGAGGACGGACTGGATGAAATCACCATTACCGGACCCAGCCAGGTGTGTGAGTTAAAAGGTGGGAGCATTAAAAAATATACTGTCAGTCCGGAAGATTTTGGAGTATCGCTAGTCAGTCTGGAGACTTTGAAGGGGGGTACGGCTCAGGAAAATGCTACCCTTTTGCGTAATATCCTGTCTGGTGCTTCCGGTGCACCCCGGGATGTGGTCTTGATGAATGCGGCAGCTGCCCTGGTTGCCGGGGACAAGGTAAAAACACTTAAACAGGGGGTTGATTTAGCTAAAGAGGCAATCGATAGCGGTCGTGCCCTTGCCAAGCTGGAGCAACTAATTAAACTCACTAAAAGCTTTACATAAAATTTAATGAAATAAGGGGGAGAGTTTGAGAG
>JACQOL010000090.1 GCA_016202555.1 Chloroflexota bacterium
ATTAACTACTCCCACCAGGGTAACCCGGGGTACATCCAGTCCTTTGTTAATCATTTGCGTGCCAATAAGAATATCCGCCTGGTGGTCGCGGAAGCGGTTTAGTATTTCCTGGTGGCTATGCTTCTCTCGGGTAGTGTCGCTGTCCCAGCGGAGTAGTCTAGCCTGGGGGAAAACATTACCGGTTTCTTGCTCTAGTCTCTGGGTGCCCATGCCGAGAAACTTTATCCGCTGGCTGGAGCAGCGGGGACAAAACTGGGGGACTGGTATTTGGTAGTTGCACTGGTGGCAGACTAAAATATTCCTGTCAGGGTGATGAGTAAGGGCAACCTCACAGCGCCGGCAACGAAAAACAAAGCCGCAGTTACGGCACTGAATAAAGGTAGCTCCGCCTCGTCTGTTAAGAAAGAGCATCACCTGCTCCTGGCTGGCGATGGCTTGAGTGATGGCTTGAGATAAGAAGCGACTGAAGAGACTTCGGTTGCCGGCTTTAAGCTCTTCCCTCAGGTCAACTATTTCAACTTGAGGTAGCGGTGAATTTTGACTTGGGGTAACCCGCTCCGGGAGTTGCAGCAGGTGATAGTCGCCTTTCTGAGTATGATAGAAGGTCTCGACATCGGGGGTGGCACTGCCCAGAATAACTACCGCCCCGGTTAGCTCAGCCAGCTTAATCGCAGTATTGCGGGCGTGGTAATGTGGCGAATTATCAGATTGCTTGTAGCTCCATTCATGCTCTTCGTCAATAATGATTAGCCCCAGGTCAGGTTGAGGAGCAAAAAGGGCGCTTCGGGGACCGATGACAACATTACAGTCTCCTTTGCTGATACGATGCCACTCGTCAAATTGCTCACCCGGAGAGAGCTGGCTATGCAGGATAGCCACCTGGTTGGGAAAGCGTGAGGCGAACCGCTCGATTGTCTGGGGAGTCAGGGAGATTTCAGGCACCAGAACAATACCCCCTTTCCCCAGCCTCACCGTTTCGGCGAGAGCCTGCAGGTAGACCTCTGTCTTGCCACTGCCGGTAACCCCATGAAGAAGGAAAACTTTTGACTCCTTCTTTTCTCCTGGCGCCAGACTCTGGCTAATCGTCATAAGGGCTGATTGCTGGGCATCGGTGAGAATCAACGGGGAAGACGGGGTAATGTCATAGTGAGTCAGAGGGTTGCGCCTTACTTCAAGGAGTTGAACGGTGATTAGTTTTTTTTGAACTAAGGCATTAAGGGTCGTTTTGTCACATTTTGTCTTTTGCCTGGCTTCTGATAGAGAGACAGGTTCAGCTTGCTCAGCTAAGAAAGAGAGCAAGGCTGCCTGTCTGGCAGTTATTCTTTCCTGTAGCCAAACTGCTATTCGTCTGGCTTCTTCAGCTCTAACAAGAAGGCTAAGGTAAAGCTTTGGTTTTTTCCTTTTCTTAGCTGATTCTAGCTCAAAGCTTCTAATCAAACCTTTACTGATTAGAGTATTAGCTACAGACGTGTCACATTTAGCCGCTTTCTTAGCGTCGGATATATATACTGGTTGTGATTGCTGAGCTAAAAATTCAAGCAAGGCAGCCTGTCTCTCAGTCTTTCTCTCACGCGATTTGGCTATCTCTTGCTCGGCTTGGTCGGTAGTAATCGCCAGATTGAGATAAGACTCTAACTTAGGCTTTATCTTAATCGCCTCCAGTTCGTAACTTCTGGTGGCGAGTCCTCGTCTGACCAGTTGGGAAACGATGACCTGTGCTTTCTTCTGCCCTAAAGCCTTTTCCAGCTTTTTCTGGCTGATTTTACCATCTTCTTTAATCAGTTCAAGAGCATGTCTCTGTTCTTCCCCAAGAGAGGATATATCAAAATCTTCAGAGATTGAGGCAGAGATAAAAGTGAGCGCCTTTCGCCCAAACCCGGGCGGCAGCATTAAAGCTACTGCATCAAAAAGAGGCGATAGATAGTGCCGGCTGATCCAGTAGGCTAGTAAGACCTGAGCCGGGGATAATAGTGGCTGTGGCTCAATAATGTCGGCTATTTCCCGTGTTTCTGGTACTGCTGGGTAATCGCTTAGCTCCAGAACGATGCCCTGGAGGAGCTTCTCACCGAAGGGCACCCAGACCGCCTGTCCTGCATTAATGTTTAGACTAGGGGGTATCGCATAGCTGAATGTCTGGCGACCTGCTACCGGGGAATTAACACAAATCTCAGCATACCTCATTCTTGACTCCAGAGAGGTAGCCTGCTTTACTCCGGCGAGACAGTCTTAATCTGCTCCGGCTCTGGGTGCTGTTCCAGTACTGGTGCTTCTTCCTGTTCCAGCTTTGCTGCTTCGGCTAATTCACCTTCTAGTTCCTGCGGGGTTGACCGTCTTTCCTTGATACGGGACGCCTTGGCACTGAGTCCACGCAGGTAGTAGAGTTTCGCCCGGCGTGTTTTTCCCCGCCGCATTACCTCCACTTTTTCCACGCGCGGTGAATAAATGGGGAAGGTCCGCTCGACACCGACGCCATAGGTAACACGCCTTACCGTAAAGCTGGAGCCGGCCCCGCTACTCTTTATCTTGATGACTACTCCTTGAAATAGCTGGGTGCGCTCTTTGTCCCCCTCAACAACCTTACTACTGACTCTTATCGTGTCGCCAGGGACAAAATTAGGGATGTTAGGATTTTGTTTGACTTCAAGTATTGATGCTACATTCATTTAATAATACTCCATTAATAAT
>JACQOL010000096.1 GCA_016202555.1 Chloroflexota bacterium
ACTGGATGGAGAATATTCGTGATTGGTGCATCAGTCGCCAGCTCTGGTGGGGACACCGTATCCCGGTGTGGTATTGCCGGGATTGTGGTGAGCTAACGGTAGCCGTTGACGAGCCGAAAGCCTGTCGCCATTGCCACTCAACCAAAATAGAGCCAGACCCGGATGTGCTTGATACTTGGTTTAGCTCGGCATTATGGACGCACTCGACTCTGGGCTGGCCTGAGGATACTGATGACATGCGGTATTTCTACCCGACGACGGTAATGGAAACTGCCTATGACATTATCTTTTTCTGGGTTGCCCGGATGATTATGATGGGTATTGAGGATACTGGTGACATTCCCTTCGCTACTGTTTATCTGCACGGACTGATACGGGATGAGAAGGGGGAGAAGATGAGTAAAACCAGGGGTAATGTGCTCGACCCGATTAAGGTTCTGGAGCAATATGGCACCGATGCCCTGCGCTTTGCCGTATCTACCGGCACCTCCCCCGGTAATGATAGTAAGCTGACCCAGGACAAGCTGGAAGCGGGACGTAACTTTGCCAACAAGTTGTGGAACGCTACCCGTTTTATCGTCAGGAGTATGGAGACAGGTCAGACCGGGACGGTGATTCAACGGGACTTATTGCCGACGGAAGACCGCTGGATTTTAAGTCGGCTCAGCCGTGTTATTTCCAGCGTTAACCGTCTGATGGAGGATTTCCAGTTTGGCGAAGCCCAACGGCAACTCTACGAATTTCTGTGGGGTGACTTCTGCGATTGGTATATTGAGCTTGCTAAGATTCGTTTTCGTTTGGTTAGTCAGGGGGCCTTATCTCCAGTTCCGGTGCTGGTTTATGTCCTGGAAACTTCACTTCGTCTGCTGCACCCCTATATGCCTTTCATTACTGAAGAACTGTGGCAGAACCTTAAATGTCGCTTACCTTTGGACTGGCAAGTAAGTGAATCAATAATGATTGCTCCCTATCCTGAGGCGGAAGAAAAGGCGGGTGACCCGGCAGCTGAGCGTGCCGTAGAATCAGTAATTGAAATAGTTAGTGCCATTCGTAACGCCCGGGCTCAATATAAGGTGGAGAATAGCCAGTGGATTACGGCGCAAGTCTATGCTGGTAACCTCAAACCGGTGGTTGTCGCCTTTTCCCAGGCTATTGAGACCCTGGCCCGGGCAAGGCCGGTTACTGTTCTGGATATTAGAGAAGTGGCTACCACCGGAGAAAATGCCCTGGTATTGGTGTTGAAAGAGACTGAAGTAGTCATTCCGATGGCAAGTATGGTTAATCTGGAAGCCGAGAGGCAACGGCTGGGGAAAGAGATAGAACAAAGCCAGGCTGAGCTTGTCCGACTTGAAGCCAGGCTTAATGACAAAACTTTCCTGGCTAAAGCACCGGCAGCAGTTATTGACAAGGAGCGCCAGAGGTTTTATACTCTAAATAATAAACTGGGAAGGCTGAGAGACCAGATTCTTAAATATTAGAGGAGGACTTAATGCACGAGAATATATTGGTTCCGCTAGATGGTTCTAAAATAGGTGAAGCTGCCCTGCCTTATGTTGAAGGGTTGGTCTCGGAGTTGGCGCCAGGTAAAAAGGTGACAGTTACCCTGCTTCAGGTAATATCATTAATGCCTCATTATATTATCGCTGGTGGAGAATATGATGCAGCCTATCCCGTTGTCTATAGTGATAAAGAAATTAAGCAGTTCAAGCAGGAGGCGGCAGACTACCTTAATAAGGCTGGTGAAGGGCTAAGAAGTAAAGGAGCTAATGTTAATATTATAGTAGCAACCGGTCAGGCTGCCGATGAGATTTTGAAGGTCGCTGACGAAATCAAGGCTGATCTGGTAGCGATGTCATCGCACGGGCGTTCCGGTCTGAGTCGGTGGGCTTTCGGCAGTGTCGCTGACCGTGTGCTACGGGGAAGCAGCCAGCCGGTAATTGTCGTCAGACCACCGAAAGAGGCGAAGAAGAAATAGCTACCCCTCAGGCGTCGTCGGTAATATATCAATATATTCTCGCTTAAAATCGTTTTTATCTAGCTGACCTGAAAAACCCTTCGTTTTCAACCAATCTAATGCTTTCTTAGTGTCACTGGCGACCTTAGCCTTATCACTCAGTTTGAGCCGATGCTGAAATCGCCAGTAAGCGAATTCTTTTAGCTCGGTCAGGCTGATAGATTGGAGTTGGGGATAATCCTTATCCTTTCTGAAATGACGGAGCAGGACAGTTTTAGTGGCACCGTAAATTCGTTGGTATGCCTCATTGGTAGTGTCTCTTTCCTTGCTTAGGACGGAAGCCCACCTCTCCTTGCGTACCTCTTCCTGCACGGTTTGAATCAGGGCTTCCTCCACAGTCACGCCATAAAAGTAGTTAAGGTATTGCTGGTATTTAAGACTGCCAATCAACTTCTTAAACTCTTCTGCAGGCAGGTGGAGTGGTGGTTTCGCATAAAAAAGGAGGGCGTTCTCTTCCTCCTCCGGCAGCAGGCTGTCCACTGCCTGGCAGAGACGCTCGGCGAGGAGTAGCCAGTCAAAGGCTTCGCCGGCGATGAGGTAACGATAAATGTGCCCATTGATGGTTTCTTCAGCCGTTTCCCATCGTCCAATCGCTTCTAGCAGGGCGAGATACCAGTGCTGACCATTGACGATTGCCTGCTCCAGGTGTCTGATGACTTCGGCGTCTCCGCTTGGGGTTAACGGAGAGTTATGCTTAGGCTCGGTCATTTTGTTTTCTCAGCTACCTCAGCCTTCAGCTTCTCATAGTATTCCAGGCGTCCGCTAGTGACCAGCTCGGTGAGCTTTTTGGCGATGGCTTCTCCCACCCCCGGGATTTCTCTGAGCCTGCCTTCTTTGACCAGTTGCTCCACCTCTGACGGCCAGTCCTTAATATAGTCCGCCACTTTCTGGTAAGCCCGAACCTTAAAAATGTTTTCTTTCTTGAGCTTGAGCAGCTCAGCAATATCAGTAAAGACGGCGGCGATTTCAGCGTTGGTCATAATGCCTGATTCTATCTCTTATCCAGTCCCAGTCTGGAGCAGGACGGTCGAAAAACGACTTGAAATTATCCTTCAGCCACTCATAATAGTCATCTTCCGTATAAAGGCAAAAGGTCTCAACCAGCTTATCCTTCGGAATATCATCCGGGATTTCAAAGGCTCCTTCCTCAAACTCCCCATCTAAAAACTCCTCAACAACCTGTCTATCAAGCATATTATTTCTCCATTACTAGTTAGTTAGGTAACTCTCTCAATAAACTTATTTCTACTTAAGTAGTTGCTGCTGATTTTTCTAGGTTATGTTTGGGGCATAGCAGTTGAGCATTAGCAATGGTCGTCTTACCCCCTTTACTAAATGGGACTATATGGTCAGCGTGAAACTCTCCCCACCTAACTCTTTCCCCACCGATTTGGCAAGTGCCATCATATTTTCGGAAAATTGCTAGGCGTTGCTCTTCTGTAAAGGCACGTTGTGGGTCGAGAGGTACCAGTTGCGGACAAAATAGCAAGAATG
>JACQOL010000099.1 GCA_016202555.1 Chloroflexota bacterium
GAATATCACCTCCGACCTTACTACGGCGGTAACTAAGGAAATAGACCTGGCAGAAAAAGAAGGCTCGTCATCGCCGGGGGCTAAAAGTAACGAAAAAACCAAGGAACCGTCAGATAGTGGTACGGCAGAAACCGGTAACACCGAGACGACCCACCATAGCCATTAGCCAGAAGCTGTAATGTAATGAGTAGTTCCGAAAAGAGATTGAGTATCCTCGGGCATGTTGCCGAGCTACGGAAGCGCTTAACCAGAAGTGTTATCGCCGTATCAATTACGACAATTCTCTCTTTCATCTTCTACCATCAGATATTTGACATTCTGACCTATAAATCACCATTTGTGAAAAAGATATTCGATTTCCTGGATTACAGATTTCAGCTATTAACCCCTCCAGATGTTAATCTCGTCTTTATAGACATGACTGAGAATATTGGCACCATTATGAAGATAAGCCTGGTCAGCGGTATTATACTGGCGATGCCCTACCTGACTTACGAGCTTATTATGTTTGTCTCCCCGGCACTCACCCGCCGAGAAAAGAGGTATGTTTATCTGGTACTTCCCTGGATAGCTCTGATGTTTGTCGCCGGGGTTGTCTTTGGTTATTTTATCATGCTACCACCGATGTTCAAGTTTTTGCTTTCCTTCGGCAGTGATATCGCCACTCCCCAAATCAGGATTGGAAATTATGTCTCAATCGTGACCAGGCTGTTACTGGTAGTTGGCCTCGTCTTTGAAATGCCGGTACTGCTAACCTTTCTAGCCAGGCTGGGTATTGTCCAGGCAAAGTGGCTTGCTGGCAAACGGAGAGCCGCTATTATCATCGCCTTTATCATCTCCGCCATCATTACGCCTACCATTGACCCGATAAATCAAACTATCGTGGCGGCACCCCTGATTATTCTCTATGAGATGAGCATCTGGCTCGCCAAGCTTGTCCAGCGTCAGAAAGTAACAAAAAATTAGCACTTTAAAGAGTGGATGACTACAAATCACGCTATATTTTCGGGAATAGTGCTTTTCTTTGCACCTCAAAAGTCCGATATGTTATTGGCGCTTACAGGCGCTTGACAACCTTAATTAGCCAGAGTATGATGGTTCAAGGTTTGCCATTTATTGTTATAAATAAAAGCGGCTTGGTAAAGCGGAGGTGTAGGCTTATGAAAAGTTAGCGTTCACTTTAGTTAATTGGTATTTCTAATTTTGAAATTTTTAATTGATAAAGGAGAATAAGTTAATGGCTACTAAAGAAAGAACTAAGGAGATTCTGGGGGAACTAGGTAAATCAGTGTACGAGTTTAGAGAGGATGATGCGGTCAAGTGGGCAAAGGCTGCCCTGAAAGAGGGTGTCGATCCGTTCCAGGCGGCTCTGGAGGGTTTGGCTCAAGGGATGATCGAGACTGGTGAAGCTTATAACCGGAAGGAATACTTTGTTCCGGAAATGTTGATGGCAGCTGATGCTCTTTATGCTGGCCTGGGTGTTTTACAACCAGCCATCAAAGCCTCAGGAAGAAAAGCTAAAGTGGCCGGTTCAATAATCCTCGGTGTGGTTGAGGGCGATGTCCACGATATTGGTAAGAACCTACTTAAGGTAATGTTTGATGTTGCCGGTTGGACGATTTATGACTTGGGTAAGGATGTGCCCATTGATAAATTTGTTGAGGAACAGCTTAAAACTAATGCTGATATCGTCGGCCTTTCGTCCTTTATGACGACCAGCATGCTGGCGATGCCAGTAATTATCGAGAAGATACATGCTAAAAACCCCAGGGCGCGCATCATGGTCGGCGGAACTCCGCTTAATCCGGTGGCTGCCGAAAAATACGGTGCTGATGGCTACGCTAAGTCGGCTGGTACCGCCGTTGATGAAGCGATGAGACTTCTTGAAATGCTCCAAAAGGAAGAGCTGGGTCAAGCTTTATAATAATGGGGTGATAGTATAAAAGGGGTGGGTGATAGCGATGAAGATGATGACCAGAAAAGCCACGATGACTAACAAGGAGAGGGTGGAGGCGTTGTTGCGGAGAGAGAAGCCAGACCGGGTGCCTCATTGGCCATTTGGCCCACAGGGCTTTGCGATGATTTATGCTGGGTTTTCTATTGCTGACCAATACACTAAACCACCTGAAGTGGTGTATGAAGCTGAGAAGAAAGCAAGTCAAGATTTTGACTGGGTATTTGCGCCGCAGGTGCGCACTCGTCGCGGCAGAGGGGAATTTGGTGGGGAAGTTAAGCTCCCCACCAATAAATATTCTCAGGCGGCCTATGTTGTCAAGTACCCGGCAGAAACTCCTGATGAGGTGATGGAGCTGAAAGTACCTGACATCAAACTCCGCTACACTCCCGAAGTGATTGATTTCTACAAACGGGCCTGCCAGGAGGAGGATGGGAACAAACCGTTTAAGATTAGTTTTGGGGGCACGAGTGTGATAAACACCGCCGGAGGCATCGCTGGTTATGATAAGCTGTGTAAATGGATGATACAGAGGCCGGAAGTTGCCCACCGTTTGCTCCGCTTGGCTGCAGACTATAGTATTGCGACCGCTCAATACTTCAAGGATACCTTTGGTGTTGAGCGGGTGTTGCCTAAAGGTTATACTGCTGGAGCATCGAATCAGCTAATATCACCTAAGCACTTTGAGCAGTTTGCTCTGCCCTATCTGAAAGAGGTTCACCAGAAGGTATTGGCGATGGGATTTAAGCACCTTTGGGTCCACCCTTGTGGTGAGCATAATCTGAACCTGCCCTATTGGCAACAAATTCCGATGGGTGACCCAGGCTTTGTTACCATTGCTAACGAGGTTGATCTGGAAACGGCGGCGCCGTATTTCCCTAACGATATCATTATGGGAAACCTGGATACGACTGTTATCCAGATTGGCACACCGGATGAAGTTTATGAGGCGGCAAGGAAAGTGATTGAGCAGGGTAAGAGATTACCTAGTGGCTTTATTTTCTCTCAAGCTTGTGGGCTACCGCCTATGGCTCCTGTAGATAATATGAGGGCAATTACCCGGGCCCTTAACGATTTCGGCTGGTATTAGGTTAAGTATTAGGTTAAATAGTAGTAGGCGCTAAAATACCAGAGATACCAAATGGAAGAGAGGTCGCTTTAGGCGGCCTCTCTTTAAGATGCGTTCAAGATACATTAATAAAAAAAAGGAAGGATTGAGCTGTGCCAGAAAAAGAAAAATGCATGGTTATTTTACAACC
>JACQOL010000093.1 GCA_016202555.1 Chloroflexota bacterium
CTCCCTTTCCTCACCAAACAGTTTATCTAACTTCCCAAGAAGTTCCTCATAAGTATCAAAACGGTAAAATCCTAATCCTTCCGTTTTCTTAATATTATCCCCATTATTGTCCAATGGTTTAGGGTTTACAGACCAAAACCCCTGTATAACACCGGCTTTCCTCAAGTGGTCAACCTTCTCGTAGTAATTACTACTGATAGGTGTGTTACCCAAAATAATTATAGGGATTCTTGAAGCTTTCAGACTTGACACTCTTACATTTAAGCTTTTGCCAATGGCTTTTAGCATAGTATCAGATCTTAGTAGTCCTGGATTACCCTGATGTGTTTTATAGTCGCCCAAGCAAATGAGTTCTTCACCATTACCTTTAGGTTTTAATTCCCAGTTCCAAACAACGGACATCTTGACCTCAACAATTAGTACGATATCCTCCGCTTTTTGATTGATATTCATGGTTTTGCAGATGGCCACGTCAGCAGAAGAGTTCTTAGGTAATCCTATTTCTTCACATATAGCTCCGTGTACAACATGATATCCTTTGCTGATAGCGAATTCACTTAGTAAATCTGCACCCCATTTTTCGGTGTAATCACCAATCAATGTATTTCTAGATTGTAGAGTGCTTTTAGAACCTTTATATTGTTTGGGCCAATATGCAAAGAATCTATTATCATCACTTAGGTAGAATAATTGCTCCGGTGCGGCAAAATTTCTAGCTTCATTAAAGAAGTTGATTTCTTGGTCTTTGTTCCATAAGTTTTTCATTTACTACTCATTGCCCATATATATTCTACTCATTCTACCACCTTGCTTATTAAGATTCTAGCCAATATCCTTTAGCGCCTGCTGTAAATCGGGGGGGAGTTCTGACTGGAACTCGATATACTCACCGCTTGAGGGTAGCTTAAAGCTAAGGCGGGAGGCGTGGAGAAACTGGCGTGATAAATGAGTTGATTTCACACCATAGACAGAATCCCCTACCACCGGATAGCCAATCGCTGCCAGGTGCACCCGTATCTGGTGGGTGCGCCCGGTCTGCGGTTTGACCTCAAGCAGGCTATAGTTACCGATATAGCGGACAACATGATATTGAGTGCTGGCTTCCCTGCCTTTGCCTTCAGCCACTATTGCCATACGCTGGCGGTGGCTGCGGTCACGCCCAATCGGTGCCTCAATAATGCCATCTTCGGGAGTCAGGTGTCCATTGACCAGTGTCAGATAAATTTTGACCACCGAACGGGACTTAAACTGGTCGGACAGATTTTGCTGAGCGGCGATATTCTTGGCTACCAGCATCAGCCCCGAGGTGTCCTTGTCCAGCCGATGTACAATCCCCGGACGGAGTAAATCGTCGGCAACCGGCAGGTCAGTAAAGTGCCCTAATATAGCATTCACAAGGGTATGCCCCGGGTGACCCGGTGCCGGGTGAACCACTAATCCGGCCGGTTTATCAATTACCAGCAGGTCATCATCCTCATAAATGATATTTAGTGGAATTGTCTCAGGCGCTAAAGAGCTGGGGGTGGGGGGAGGCAGGCTAACAGCTATTTGGTCGCCGATATTAAGTTTAAGTCCGGCTTTAGCGATATTGCCGTTAACTGTGATATAGCCATCACCGATAAGTTTTTGAACCTGGGTGCGGGAAACTTCCGGATGGTGCTCGGCAACATACTTGTCAAGTCGGGCACCCTGCTTATCAACCGTCAGGTGATGTATTTTGATGTTGTTTATTGACCTCATTCCATTTTATCCCCTCTTGAACTCTCCATTACCATATTTTTGCTTTCTGCTTCAGGCGGGTGAATCAGTTTTTACTGGTTCTGGTTAAGAAGAGGAGGGAGCAAGCTAACAAAATAACGCCGGTTGTTATTGCCGAATCGGCGATGTTGAAGGCTGGCCAGATGCCGATATCAATAAAATCAGTCACATAGCCCATGCGCAAGCGGTCAATCAGGTTGCCGATTGTGCCGCCAAGAACCAGACTAAGAGCCAGTTTGTTTAGCTTATTATCGAAAAAGGTAAAGTGACGAGAAGAAAAGAAAACAAAGAGCAGGAGAACGACAATGCCGATTAAGGCGACGATGGTTAAGGAGAATGATTGGCCTTGAAATAAGCCGAAGGCAGCCCCGCTATTGTGAATGTAGGTTAGTCTAAATAGTCCCGTTTCAGGTAACGATTCCCCTATAGTTAGATTAGACCTTACCCATATTTTGCTGAACTGGTCAGCTGCTATCACCAGCAAGGCGGTAAGAAAAAAGAACACATTCCGTGTCATCCCGGGGAGAATCTGCCCTTAACGTTCTTTGTCTTACAATCAAGGCACAGGTTTGCCTGGGGAAGCGCTTCTAATCGGTCTAGGGGTATCTGTTTACCGCAGATATCACATAAGCCATAGCTTCCTTCTTTAAATTTGCCTAAAGCGTGTTCTACCTCGGCCAGATGGTCTTTTAACTGTTTCTCCAGGGCGAGGCGCTTCTCAAGCTCAAAGCTTTCGGTAGCCTCCTCTTCCCTCTTGCCAAAAGGACTACCTTCTCGCCTTGCCTCGTCAGGCTCGGCGTTTTCTTTTAATAGCTCTAATTCTCCAAGCAAGCGCTTCCGCTCGCTCTCTAAACGAGAGCGAAGTTGTTTTAAGCTGGTAGTCACTTCTTCTTTTTCCTCTCGCCTAACGCTTCCTTTGAGCTGGATTACTTCGGAATTTCGCTGTTGGGGTAGTAGCAGACAAACTATTATACTTGTCTATTGCTTTAAATAGCAAGAACGAGCAGAGCGGCTCAGTTTAGTATCATCATAGTGGCTAATGCTATCGATTACCAGCGCCATTGATTATTGACAGAGATATGAGTATGTTTTTATTGTAACTCATTTTCTCTATTTTAGCAACTTTGTTAAGCAGGATTAGTTATCAATAGCTAAAACCGGCTCCATAAGCTATGATACAGCATAAAGAGGGAGGTAACTATAATGAAAGAATCGGTGATTGCCAACGTGACAATTATCCCGGTAGGTACCGCCCATCCCAGTCTGAGCCATTATATTGCCGCTTGCTTTAAGATTGTTAAACAGGCTCAAGGCATCAGCTATCAGCTAACGGCGATGGGAACAACGATTCAGGGACCTCTGGAGAGGGTTCTGGAACTGGTAAAAGAAATACACGAAGTGCCCTTTACTCAGGGAGCTCAACGGGTATTTACCGCCATCAGTATTGATGACCGCCGTGATAAGGCAATAACCATTGAAGGTAAAGTGCAGGCGGTAAAACAGCTAGCTGACTAAACGAATTGAGCATAGTTCCTCCCCCCTAATTCTCTTATTGAACAATCTCCTTATCTAAGGGTTGCCACCCAGCAACAGGTAGTTTATAATTTGAGATTGTGGCGAACCTTTCAATTCAATTAGCTCCCGGACATCCCCGTGGCTTATTGCTGGCTAATCCAGTGATGACTGCCTCGGGCACCTTCGGTTACGGGACGGAGGATAGCCACCTGTTTGATGTGCACAAGTTAGGGGCTATCATCTGTAAAGGAACTACTCTTGAACCTAGAGATGGTAATCTTCAACCCAGATTAGCCGAGACCGCCAGCGGTATGCTTAATTCAATTGGCCTGGAGAATATCGGCGTTGATGCTCTGATTAAAGACAAGGCGCCAATCTGGGCAAGCTGGAGCATACCGGTCATCGTTAATATTGCCGGGGAAACCGTTGACGATTATGCCCGGATGGCGGGAAAGCTTGAAGGGGTAGCTGGCATTAGCGGACTTGAAGTAAATATCAGTTGTCCCAATCTTAAAGCTGGTGGTGCTGATTTTGGTGCTGACTTTGATACCGCTGCCGAGGTAACCGTTGCTGTCAGGAAAGCCAGTTCTTTACCAATGATAGTTAAATTAACCCCTAACACCACTGATATCGCCAGGGTAGCGGTAGCTGTAGCCGAAGCTGGGGCTGATGCTATCTCCCTGATTAACACCCTGAAGGGTATGGCGATAGATATTACCAGGCGCCGACCCTTGTTAGGTAACATCACCGGGGGTCTATCTGGGTCAGCTATCAAACCAGTGGCACTCTATATGGTCTACGAGGTGGCTGGTGCTGTCGACATACCAATTATTGGCTGCGGTGGTATTGCCACTGCCACTGATGCTCTGGAGTTTATTATGGCCGGAGCCAGTGCCATTCAG
>JACQOL010000094.1 GCA_016202555.1 Chloroflexota bacterium
GCGGATATGCATCTTGACCAAGCACAGAAAGATAAAGTCCTTAAACTGTTCTATGAGATAGAAAAATAAGGCAATCGAAATGCCTGACTTAGACCTGATTGTGGAACTCAAAGATAACATCCGGCTGAGGAAGCTGATAGATTACCATTTATTGCTTTGATGACTCTATAAATAAATAAGAAGGAGGTAATTAAGATGGCAAAGTTAGACCCAATTGCTGAGTTCAGGGAAGACCATCGTAAGGTTCGTGATGCCCTTCTCGAACTAGCCAGTGCCGCATTAGCAGGAGATTTAATCAAAGCCCGAGGTATCCTGGGGCAAATAGATACGGCGGTTGGGCCACACTTCCGGTATGAAGAAGAAACGCTTTATCCTGCTATGAGGGAGTTCTTGGGTGACTATGTGGATAGTCTCATTGGGGAACATGATGGTGCAATCGATACTGCCAAGACTGCGGCCAGAGTATTGTCTCAGTCCTCTCTATCTAAAGAGGAGGGTCAGGTAGTTGCTAAAGCAGCCAGGGAGCTGTTGGTGCATGTGAGTAACTGCGATGGCTTGAACATACTAGCCGAGCGATTCTCACCAGAGAAGCTGGACGAATTAGGAGAACGCTTTGCTCAATCTCGGGCTAAGGGAGTACCCCTGCTGCGCTGGGCGGATACTATCCGGAAAAGGTAGCGCTTAGATTGACGACAAATAACTTTCCCGATAAGGAGCGAGTAACCATAATCCTGCATAGCGGCTCTTATGACAGGGCTTCTTATGCTCTGTCACTAGCTCTGGTGGCGTTAGCTTCCGGGATGGAGGTGCATATACTACTTACCTTTGAAGGTCTGGTGAGATTTACTAAAGGGCATTTGATGAAAATGGCTGAGGAGACTGCCCTAATGGTGAGAGCCAGCATTGAGCGAGGGTTAGCATCAGGAGGTATGCAATCTTTAGAGAGCCACTTAACCGATGCCAAAAGGCTAGGGCTAAAAATCTATGCTTGCCCTAACGCTATGGCCAGCCTTAATATCGCTCAGGGTGAGCTAATTGATGAGGTAGATAATATAATGGGTTTGGCTGCCTTTTTAAGGTTAGCCCGTACCGCTATAATTAACTGGTACATATAACAGCACTTACAGCTAGTAAGTGGGATATGACTTCAAAAAGGCTCGACATCTGAATAGCAAAATAAGATAAAGAGGTGATTAAGAATGGATGTTAATGAAGTTTTGCGAAGCCGGCGCAGTATCAAAAATTATCTGGCGACTCCCGTGTCCCGTGAAAAATTAGAGGAGTTAGTGGATTTGGCTCGTCTCTCCCCTTCCGGGGCTAATAAGAATAGCTGGCGTTTCGTAGTCATAACCCAGCGCGATACCCTGGAGTGCCTGAGTCAAACGCATCCTAATTGCAAGTGGTTAAGCTCAGCACAGGCTGGAATTGCCATCATCATAGACCCTACTTCTACTCGTTACTGGCTTGAAGACTGCTCTGTCGCCGCCTACTCAATATGGCTGGCGGCAACAGCACAGGGACTGGGAGCTGCCTGGGCTGCCATGTATCTGAGCGATAACCCAGCCGAGACCGAGAGAAGACAACAATTCGTCCGTGAGGCGCTGTTCATCCCTGGTAACTTTCTTGTGCCTATGGTGCTGGCAATCAGCTATCCCGAATCTTTGCCCCCCACCAAGCCGCGCCCAGGACTCAAAGAGGTAATTTGCTGGAACCGCTATACTCTCGGCGAAACGGAAAAGCCTAAAATCTAAAGGAGGTTGACTGAAATGGCGATGTCAAACCTGGTTGTTGGGTTCCGGGAAGACATCAGGTTAAGTGAGCTAATAGAGTGTCATTTATTGATTTGCCGACTGTAATCAGGAAGGAACGAGTGTAAACAATTGGATACTGAACTGGAAAAGAAGGTAATCGCCTCCCTCGTGGCTGGTCAATTACCCTGCTTTAGTGCCCTTAGAATAGCTAAAGAGTGCCGGGTTCCCCCCAAGCAGATTGGTGAGGCTGCTGATAGCCTCGGTATTAGGCTAGTTGAGTGCCAGTTAGGTTGTTTTATCTATACCGGGCTTGAGGAAAGCGTCAGTACTGAACACCTGGACCAGACACTACAAGACAAATTAACCACTTCTCTGGTCAACGACAGGTTACCTTGCCCCGTCGCTTTTAAGATTGCTAAGGAATTAAAGACTACCCTGCAAGAAGTGGGGAAGACAGCCGACGCTCTTGGCTTCAGGATTAGTAGTTGTCAGCTAGGCTGCTTCTAATACTTCTCTATGGCTCGAGCTTAAGTGTTAAAAATAAAAAGGGTCTATGAAACTAAAGAGGCGAAGGATGGCACAAGAATACTTGTTGACCGGCTGTGGCCTCGAGGTTTAAGCCGGCTAGAAGCTCACATTGACCAGTGGGCCAAGGAGGTGGCTCCCAGTCAGGAATTACGCCAGTGGTTTGCCCACCAATCGGAAAAATGGCCAGAGTTTAAGGAAAGATATGAAAGGGAGTTATCAACTCCGGAGAAAAGCAGACTGCTGGAGCAGATTGCTCTAATGGCGGGCAGGAACGATGTTACCCTACTATATGCCGCGAGAGACAGCGAATATAATAATGCCGTAGTGCTAGGCGAAATCCTCGCCAAACTTATGAAGGATTTACCGCAATCCTGAAGCAGGAAGGAAGAAATGCCCAAACTATTTGACCGACTGAATATCAAAAAGGAAAAGGACATCAAGACACTGAGCGATTTTATCTTTATCTTCTGCCGAGAAAATCACCCTGGTGAAACCAAATCTATCTTTCCCATCAAGGACGGCCGCTTGCTCAAGGTCTTGGGAAACGAAAGCCCAGTGCTATGCTCGGATTGTCAGAAACTACTGAGCCATGGTATTGCCAAGTTGCTGCTATGCTCTTTAGACCCTAAGCCGATGTGTAAGAAGTGTGAAACCCATTGTTATGCACCAGGCTACCGGGAGAAAATCCGGGAGGTTATGAAATTTTCCGGTTTATACCTGGTTAAACACGGGCGGCTGGACTTAATGGCTCATTATCTATTTTGAGAGCTGGGAAGAATGGACACAACTAAGACAGCCCTGATAACGGCGATGGAAACCTATTTTAAGGGCGATACCAAAAGAATCAGGCATGCCCATAGTGTCACGAAATATGCCGAGGAGATATTGGAGCCGGAGGGAGGAAACTACTCAATAGTGATTGGGGCGGCAGTGCTTCATGATATTGGAATTCATGCCGCCGAAGAGAAGTACGGCAGCGCAGCAGGTAAATACCAGGAAAAGGAAGGGCCACCAATTGCCCGGCGGATTTTAACTGGATTAGGGTTTGAGTCAAGCCAAATCGAGGAAATCTGCGAAATTATCGCTCACCACCATAGTCCGGGTAAGATAGACACCCCGAATTTCAAGATACTTTATGATGCTGACTGGCTGGTCAATCTGAGAGACGAGTATAATATTCAGGACAGGGACAAATTAGGTAACATAATTAGTAAGGTATTCCTCACTCCAAGTGGTAAGGCTCTGGCTAAGGAAATCTATCTTCAAGAGGATGAGTAAGACTACTGCCAGGCTAATTGCTTGGGTCAGGAAGTAGGCTCTTGATAGAAACCAAACGCTTGCACTTTGTCGCCAGTTGTCAAACTACAGCTATGGGTATTATGCCCCATACTGATGTCGAGAGAGCTCTGAAGTTAGCCCTTAGTCTGGATATACCTTTCTATCCGCAGTTACCTAATACCAGCTTCTATGAAGATATGTATGTTCAGGCATCACAGAACTTCCCAGGGGTGGTTGTTGACCTTGAGCAGAAAAGAATCGGCTTTGACAATGTCAGATTTGAGAAGGAACTAGACGATTATGCTCAGATGATGGGGGAAGCGGTAACTTTTGCCTTAAGCCGGAGCTACTCGGCAGTCTATCACCGCTTCCTGGCGGCAGACCTCAAGGGCTATCCCGCCATTCGGGGGCAGATAATAGGGCCAGTGAGCTTCGGTTTCCGAGTTACTGATGAGAACCGCCGAC
Organism: Chloroflexota bacterium; assembly: GCA_016202555.1. Lineage (GTDB taxonomy): Bacteria > Chloroflexota > Dehalococcoidia > Dehalococcoidales > UBA2162 > JACQOL01. Next base: position 4,023 of record JACQOL010000094.1, read on the forward strand.
CTATCATCTATAACGATGGAATCAGGGCATTGCTCTTTGATTTCATCCAGAGGAAAGTTAACTACCAGTACCAGCAGCTCAAAGATAAAAACCAGAATGCTTTTATCTGGCTGGATGAGCCCGGGCTAGGCTGGGTTTTCAGCGGGCTATCCGGTTATAACGATGTTCAGGCTAGGCAGGATTACCAGAGCTTTCTTAGCGGTTTTGATTGCCCGAAGGCCTTGCACCTTTGTGCCAGTATTAACCTGCCCTATCTTCTGGAGCTGGGGGCTGAGCTTCTCTCCTTTGATGCCTATCAAATGGGGCTGATGCCCAGGGGATATGCCGGTGCCGTGGCTGGTTTCCTGAGAAGGGGTGGCATTATCTGCTGGGGTATTGTGCCTACTGACTCAGAAAGTCTCGTCAGAGAAACGCCAGAAAAGCTCGCCGGGCTACTTTCTGGTTACTGGGAGGTTGTCTCCCAGAACACCGCTTTGCCGACCAGACAGATTGCTGAGCAAGCCTTAATTGCTCCGGCGAGATGTTGCCTTAAAAACGCCGGGCGTGTTGGTGCTAGTGACGATACCACCAGCGGTGAAGCTAGAGGAGGTACTGACCTGACGATTGAGGAACGGTTGGTTGAGAAGGCATTCGGCTATCTGAAAGTGGTTTCAGAAATCCTCAAAGATAAATTTGGTTTATCCTGATGAACTACCGGCAGTGGGTAAATTTAAGGCTATACATGGAATAAAAATTATAGATAACGATTATCTTTTAATCTAAAGTATGACTCAGGGCCAGGAAGCCGGGCTAATTTGTTGTCCTGCTTCTTAACC